>JBKQJQ010000146.1:0-11496 GCA_052147875.1 Solirubrobacteraceae bacterium
GTCTCGGGATAGTCGAGCCACAGGTACAGGCAGCGCCGCTTGAGCGCCTCGGTCAGCTCACGGGTGTTGTTGGAAGTCAGCAGCACAACCGGCTGCGTGCGCGCCTCGATCCGTCCCAGCTCCGGAACCGAGATCTGGAAATCCGACAGCAGCTCGAGCAGCATCGCTTCGAACTCTTGGTCTGTCTTGTCGATCTCGTCGATCAGCAGCACGACCGGCTCGGCGGACGCGATCGCGGTCATCAGCGGCCGTGGGAGCAGGAACTCCTCGCCGAAGATGTCGTCCTGCACGTCCTGCCAGGAGGCGCTGTCCGACTCCGTTTGGATCCGCAGCAGCTGCTTGCGGTAGTTCCACTCATAGAGCGCCTTGGCCTCGTCCAGGCCCTCGTAGCACTGCAACCGCACCAGCGCGCGGTTCAGGTAGCGGGCGAGCGCCTTGGCGAGCTCGGTCTTGCCAACCCCCGCCGGGCCCTCGACCAGCACTGGCTTTCCGAGCTTGGTGGCCAGGAACGAGACCAGTGCGGTACTCGAGCCCGGCAGGTAGCCGGCCGCTCGCAGCCCGGCGGCGACATCGTCGACCGAGTTCGGGTGTGAGTTCGTCTCAGCCATCAGTCGTGAATATAGGGTTCCGGCAACCGGTGCTCGTGTTTCTCGCCAGCCAGCAGTCGCAGCTGACCGTGTTCGTCCTGGTCCTGATCATCGGCCTTGGGGTCGGCGTGTTCGGCCACATCATCAGCTCGCGGATGCTGATCCTGACCGGGATCCTGATCATCGGCCTGGCGAGCGCGTATTTCTCGTTCGTCCTCCAGCCCGGAGGCGGCTGACGGCTCAGTCGTCGAGCCTGATCGTCAACTGATCGTCGGGGCCGGGGGGCGGCTCCGACGGCGGCGTTTGTGGCGGAGCCGCGCGGCGCACCGTCGGCACCTCGGGGGGCTCGCCGAACTCGATCTCGTCGAGGTCTGAGAAATTGAGCTTGCTGGACGTGCGCGCGGTGCGCGGGCGGCGCGGACGACGCTCGGGCTCGCGCCTCGGCTGCGGCGCCTGGGATTGTTCGGCGGTGCGCTCCGGCTGCGCCGGCCGCTCGCCGGGGAGCGGCGGCTCGGGCTCGTGGGCGCGCCGGATACGACTGCCCGCATAGGTGAGCAGGGCAGCGACCCCGAGCGCGACGAAGATCCCCCACTCGATGCCCGACGTGGTCGCGTACTGGCCGTGGCCGGTGGTGCCCTCCTTGTCGAACATCCGCCAGATGATCAGCAGGCAGGTCCAGGCGCCGGCCGCCAGGATCACGCCGCCGTCGCCCCAGGGGACGTGGAAGGCGCGCCCCTCGGCGCGTGCGAACAGCAGCACCAGCACGCCCACCGCGACGAGCAGCACAGCAGCCTCGACGAACGAGAACGCACCCCAGCCGGTCAGTGACGCGCTCGCCGAACGCAGCGCCGGCGTCGTCGAGCTCGCGATCACGGTCTCCTGGTACCAGGGCAGGAACAGCGACACGAACAGGCCGATCGCGGCGATCGCGGCCAGCCGGCGCTCGGGCGGCAGGATCCGCCACGCGCGACCGATCCTCGACATCATCGAACCGGACCGTCGCGCTCCTTCAGCGGTGCTGCGGGGGGCCCCGCGGTGGCGATCCTCGAAGCTAGCCAAGAGCTCGATTGTATGTGTCCCCCCGGCCGGGGGAGCCGCGACCCGCCGCCTCAGGCGATTGGAATGTCCTCGACCTCGGCCGGCTCGGCCCGCCGGCGCTCGCTGCGCTCCAGGTACCAGTCGATCAGCGCCCGCAGCGCCAGCAGCAGCTCGCGCAGCGCCTCACCGAGTCGACGCTGGAGGTCGGGCGGGATCCGATCGCGGAGCGCATGGACGGCCTCGAGCAGCAGCTCGATCTCCCCGCCCAGGGGCGATCCCGGGGGCTCGGGCTCGGCGTCCTCGGACGCCACCCGCTGCCAGCCCGCGGGCGGCGGTTTGCGGATCGCCGCGGCCGCCGCCTCGGCGATCAGCCGCTCGGCTGCCTCCGATGCCCGGTCCAGGCGCGCCTCGAGCCGGACCAGCGGGTCTTCGTCGCTAGCCATCGAACCGGACCTCCAGGGCGCCTTCCTCGAACCTCGCCCCGGTGGGTCGAAAGCCCGCCATCGCCGGCGGTAGAACGATCGTTCGCTTGTATCCATCGACGCCCACGATCACCTCGAGCCCGAGCTTCTTGAGCGAGATGTCGCCCTTGGTGGCAAACGGCAGCTCGAGGCGCAGCAGCGCCCCGTCGTCGTCAATCTCGAGCTCCTGGGTGATGCCGTCGTGCAGCACCGCGCCGGCGTCGCGGTCGGCGAACAGCGCCTCGGCGAGCCGGTCGAGCATCCCTGCTCCGAGGACCTCCTGCTCAAAGTAAGGCGCGCACAGGACCGGCACCGGCGCAAACGCGGAGTTGACGAGCTCGAGCTGCTCCTCCTGGACCCGGCGCCAGGATGCGAAGTAGTCGCCGACCCCGGCCGGGAACAGCCGGTTGACGATCACTGCGTCGGTCAGGTAGCCGTACAGGTTCAGGTACGTGAACGTCCGCATCGCCTCGCCGATCACCATCTTGTCGGGGTTCATCACGAGCCGGATCGTGCAGTGCCGGCGGTCGCGGAGGATCTCGTTCATCGCGATCAGGTTCTGCGACAGCCGCTCGATATCGGCGAACACCGCCTGGCCCGGCAGGGAGATGTCCAGCAGCGAGCGCGCGATTGGCCTCGCGGCCGCAAGGATCTGATGCTCGAACGGGAACACCTTGTCGATCCACCAGCGCGCCACGTCGGGGAATGACAGCAGCCGCAGAGTCTCGCCGGTCGGCGCGCAGTCGACCACGATCGCGTCCCACTCACCGGATTCGTTGTGGGCCTGCAGGCGCAGAAGCGAGAACAGCTCGTCCATCCCCGGCGGCACCGTCAGCTCCTCGGCCGAGATTCGGTCGACGCCCCGTTCTTGCAGCAGCTCCCCGAACCATTCCTGGACCCCGGACCAGTGGCGCTCCATCTCCTCCTGGGCCTTGACCTCTTGGCCCCAGAGCCGATCGCCGACCTGGGTCGGCTCACCGTCGAGCTCCGCCAACAGCGATTCGGACAGGCTGTGAGCCGGATCAGTCGAGATCACGAGCGTACGTTGGCCGGCCGCGGCGCAGCGGCGCGCGGTGCAAGCCGCGACGGATGTCTTTCCCACGCCCCCTTTGCCTGTGTACAGGATCGTGCGTGGCCTCATACCCGGGGCGAGTCTATTCGGCGCTGAGTTTGGAGGGGCTGGGCTCATCGCGCGGCGTTGGCGGGTACGGGCCCGGGGCTCAGCGCTTGGGCTTGGTGGGCGCCGGCCCGGGGCTCACCGCGAGCGTGCCCGCGATCCGCGCGAAGTTCCCGGCCAGATCGGTGGCGGCCAACGTGACGTTGTACGTGCCGGCGTGCTTCAGCGCCGGGACCGTGAAGTGATCGAGTCCGTACGGCAAGGTCGCGCTGGTCTCGAACTTGGTCGTGGCGCCCTGGGCTAGAACGACGCCGACGTGGGAGATCTTCGAGAGCTGGAAGCTGAGCGTGACGGGCTCTTGCGCGCGTCCCTTGAAGGTCAGCTGCTTCAGTACCGGCGGTATCTTCAGGTACGACTGGAAGCGCTGGGCGGTCGTGCAGTACACCGGCGCGCCGGTTGACGTGCAGAGCTGTTGCAGGAAGCCGGTCACCAGCTCGTGGTAGCTGAGGTCGTCCTCGACGCCGGGCTGATACAGCGACCAGGCGCCGGTGTCGAAGCTCGGAACCTCGGCCGTCGCCTCGGCGTTGCCGGCGTTGAACAGCTTCTGCGCCTCAGGGTTGCCGCTGACGCGGGCATAGGCCTGCAGGCCGATCAGCGTCTGCAGGAAAGCGTTGATGATCCAGACGTGCGGCGCGAACGTGTACTGGAGAAACCGCGTGCCGAGCGCCGTCTTGACGCCCACACCGGCCGGCGGTCCGACGGTAAACACCGGCAGCGCCTCGCCGGCGACGGTCAGGTAGTACGGGTTGCCGGTCGCCTGATAGGCCCGGCTCAGCGCCTCGAGCCCGGTCGCCTGCGACATCGCGCTGGTCCACGGCGGCTTTCCGCCGTCAAAGTTGAAGTAGTACTCCCACGTCAGGCCGCCCCCGCGCTGGGCGGCGAGCGGGATCAGCTCCGCCAGCAGCTGCTCCATCGCCTTGTAGTTGGCCGGGCCCGCCGTGAAGAGGCCGTTCGCCTTGCCGAAGCTGCCGAGCACCTGGAGCTGAATCCCCTGGCCTGGGTAGTACTCCCAGACCAACTGCGAGCCGGCGAACTCGACCCGCTGACCGCTGGCGAGCAGCGGTCCGGTCGTCCACCACTGGACGTTGGCGGCCAGCGTCGCGAACAGCGCCGGCAGCCGCGACGGCGTCAGCTGGCCGGACACAGCGATCTGGTGGATCGTCTCCGTAACCGAGTCGAGCTGCGCCTGCCGGGCACCCTTGAGGTGCTTCTCGACCGTCAGCGCGTGGCTGTAGTCCCTGCTGTACTGCTGCTCGGCCGGCGGGCTGAGCGCGCCGGTCTTCTGCAGGCGGGCGAGGGCCGAGAACAGGGTCGGCTGCGGCTTGGGCTTCGGGCGTTTCTTGGCGACCGCGGTCGCCGCGACGACCGCGTCCTGTGGACGCTTGGCCGCGTGGCGATGGTTGACCGCGTGGCGATAAGCGGTCGGGTGGCGGTTCGGCGTGGGCGTGAGCGACGACCCGCTCAGAAACGGGTCGTTTCGGGCGCTAACTCGACCGTCATGGCCGAGGACCAGCACCGGCGCCGCGGCTGCGCTGCTCGGGAAGGCGGCTACCGCGAGCAGGACTAACAGGCTCCTGCGCACTGGTCCGATGCTACATTCGCGCCGGTGGACGTGCGACGGCTGAGGAGGATGTTGCATCGCTAGTCGTACCGGGATGTTCCGCGCTGCGGTCGCCGTCCTGGTCAGCCTGCTGACAGTCGTCGTGGCGGCCGCGTGTGGCGGCAGCAGCTCGAGCTCGGGATCTGCCGCCGCGCAGGCATTGCTGGTCAAGACCTTCAGCGGCAACCACATGGTCAAGAGCGGCGTGCTCGCCTTCAGCCTCGCGCTCAGCCCGTCGAACTCGAGCTCGGAGACGGGGCCGATCTCAGTGTCGCTCAGCGGTCCGTTTGAGAGCAGCGGCCACGGCAAACTGCCCGAATCCGACCTCAACATCGGCCTGGACGCCCTCGGCCACCACGGGCAGCTCGGGATCGTCTCGACCGGCGGCAGCGGCTACGTGACGCTCGATGGCACGGCCTACAGGATGCCGTCCAGCGACGTCCAGAAGATCGCCTCGAGCTTCTCGTCCGCCAGCTCCGGCGGCGGCGCGCTGTCCAAGCTCGGCATCAACCCGCTGCATTGGGTGAACGATCCGACGATCGTCGGCACGGAGAGGATCGGGGGTGCCCAGACGACTCACATCCGCGCGGGGATCGACGTCGCCGCCCTGCTGGGCGATCTGAACACGTTCCTCGGCAAGGCGTCGAGCTCGACCAAGGTGATCCCGGGCACGATCTCGGCGGCCAAGCGTCAGAAGATCGCCGCCGAGATCAAGAACCCGACCGTCGACGTGTGGACCGGGACCAACGACAACACGCTGCGCAAGCTGTCGCTCGACCTCAGCTTCCCCGTCAGCGGCGAGATCTCAGCGCTGCTCGGCGGCACGACCACGGCAGCGCTCGGGATGATCCTTCAGTACTCGGACCTCGACCAGCCGCAGACGATCCCGGCGCCGGCCAATCCGCAATCGTTCAGCGCCTTTGAGACGAAGCTGCGCGGGATCGTTCAGCAGCTCGGGGGCGGGGCACTGGCCAGCGGTGCGCTGGGCGCGCTCGGGTCGGGCACAAGCACGAGTTCGTCGGCCGCGACCCCGAATAGCGCGAAGTACGCCAGGTGCCTGAAACGCGCCGGCGGCGACGTCTCAAAAATGCAGAAGTGCGCGTCGCTGATCAACAGCGGCGGTTGATCCACTAGTCAGTCCTCGCGCCCCGGATCCTGGTCGTCGGCCTCGAGCTCATCGGCTTCCTCATCGTCCTCATCCTCGGCGGCGCCTGGGTGATAGTGGATCTGGAAACGCTCCAGCAGCTCATCGCGTTCGTGTTCCTCGACTGGGATCTCGTCGGAGATCAGGATCCAGTCGGCGCCCTCGAACTCCTCCATGTTGAAAATCTCGGTGTCGAGCTGGGGCGAGTCGTCGACGATCAGCAGCACCTCGGTCTGGGGATTGAAGTAGGTCCCCGGGCGGTTGATCAGCTCTTCTAGCTCGACGCGGCGTGGATCGGCCATCGCGCGCAATCTACCGCGATCAGAGCCGTGCCAACCCCGCGATCTCGCGTTCGATCTCGGCTTCGACGTCGAGCGGCGGCTTGCCCTGCCGCGCGCGGCGGTGGTTGCGGGCGACCACGAGCTGGCGGATCTCCTCGCGCAGCTGATCGTCGATCTGCGGCGCGGTCAGCCGGCTGAGCTCCTGTTGGACATCGATCTCGGGCTCGCCGCGCCGGCGCCGCAGCACGTTGCGGGCCTCGAGCAGCTCGCGAATCTCGGCGTCGCGCTCGGCGGCCGAGCTGCTCGATGTCTGGTCGGTGTCGAGCAGCAGGTGGTGCTTGCGGTAGTCGTCCCAGGTGCGCCGGCTGATCAGCAGCGCGATGATCGCGCCGATCACGCCGACGATCGCCACGACGACGACGACGGTGCCGAACGCGCTCTGCACCGTTTAAGTGTGACAGCGGGTGTGTGACCTCGAGGGGCCAAAGCCGCACAGTTTGAGGCTGTCCGGAAATCCGCCGATTCGTCTCTCAGAGCTGGCCGGCCGGCCGGGGACGATGTCGCGCCAGACGAGTGGGCCCGCAGAGAACTCGCAATCGCGTTCTTGCCGGGGAGGGGAACCTGGTCGTCTGACCGGAACATACGGCCGGGCAGGCAACCAGGTTCAGATTTCTGAGCACGGCGCGTGTCGCTGGTCTGCAAACCCGCCGCGGGTCGAGGGTTCCCCACCCGGACGGCCGGGCGGCAAGCGTGGAGATCTTCCATGCTATGGCTGGCTTTTCTCCCACCACGCCTGCACGATGCGGTCTTTTCACCGACCGGTGATGGATGAAATCGCGGCGTATTTCAGGTCAGCCTCTTTAGCAGGCGGAAACCCGCCGGCGATCCCCATAGCGACCCACGGATGCACGTCGCTGTTGCTACTGCCGCGCGATCGGGTACCCTTCCTCCAGACGGTTGACTGACTAGTCAATCGAGGATCCAAGGAGAACCCAAAGTGGTTGATTTCACGCTCACCGACGAGCAGCAGAGCATGCGCGAGATGGCGCATGATTTCGCCGCCAAAGAGATCCGGCCGGTCGCCTGGGATTACGACCGCGACGGCACCTGGCCGCAGGAGATCATCGAGAAGGCCTGGGAGCTCGGGCTGATGAACAGCCATCTGCCATCCGAGTACGGCGGTCCCGGTCTCGGCTACCTCGATGGCGCGATCATCGAGGAGGAGATCGCCTGGGGCTGCTCAGGGATCGGCACATCGCTTTCTTGCAATGGCCTGGCGACCGCCCCGATCGGGCTCGCCGCCTCGGAGGAGCTCAAGAAGGAGTACCTCGGCCGCCTCAGCGAGGCGCCCCTACTGGCGTCCTTCTGCCTGACCGAGCCCGATGCCGGCTCCGACGTCTCGGGCATGAAGACCACCGCCACCAGGCGCGGCGACAAGTGGGTCATCAACGGTTCCAAGTGCTTCATCACCAACGGCGAGTACGCCAACTACTACACGGTCTACGCGAAGACCGACAAGGAGGCCGGCCACCGCGGCATCTCGTGCTTCATCGTCCCCCGTGACGCGGGCGTGGTCGTCGACAAGCACGAGGACAAGATGGGCCAGCGCGCGTCGAACACCGCGTCGATCACGTTCCCCGAGGTCGAGATCCCGATCAACCATCTGGTCGGCGAGGAGAACAAGGGCTTCAAGATCGCGATGATGACGCTCGACCGCACGCGACCGGGCGTCGCCGCGATGGCGACCGGCGTCGCACGCGCCGCGATGGAGTTCGCGATCGAGTACTCCAAGGAACGTGTGCAGTTCGGGGTTCCGATCGCGATGCACCAGGCGATCCAGTTCCTGATCGCCGACATGGCGACCAAGGTTCACATGTCGCGGCTGGCGACCTGGCACTCGGCGGCGCTGCTCGATCAAGGTAAGCGCAACACGATCGAGTCCTCCCACGCCAAGCGGTTCGCGGCCGACTCCGCGATGGAAGTCACGACCGACGCCGTCCAGGTGTACGGCGGTTACGGCTTCATCAAGGAGTACAAGGTCGAGAAGCTGATGCGCGATGCCAAGATCCTGCAGCTGTACGAGGGCACCGCCCAGATTCAGCGGCTGGTGATCGCCCGCGAGACGCTGCTTCCGCGGCGGATCGAGGAGCCCGCGACCGTCTGAAGCGCGAAGTCACGGGGCCGCCCGCGTACGGCCGATTGTTTTCAGCCGACCAGCTCGCCCGGGAGCAGGCTGTAGACGACCGTGTCGACGCGCCGTCCGGCGCGCGCCTCGCCATACGAGCGCAGCCGGCCCTCGCGCACGAACCCGCAGCGCTCGGCCAGCCGGTGCGAGGCGTCGTTATCGGGCTCGATCAACAGCCCCACACGCGCCAGGTCCAGCTCCCGGAAGGTCCACGCGACGACCAGCCGGACGGCGGTGCTCGCAAGCCCGCGCCCGCCGCCCCGGGGGCCGAGCCAGTAGCTGATCATCGCGCTGCGGTGGCGGCGGTGGATCTGCCACAGCGAGATCGACCCCTGCGGCGTGTCGGCGACCGGGACGGCGATCGCCAGCTCAATGCCGATTCCCTGCTCGCGGCCCTGCTCGTTGGCGTCCAGCCATCCGCGGGCCTGATCGGCGTCGAGCGGCAAGGAATATCGAAAGCGCGTCACGACCGGGTCGGTGCCCGCTTCCAGCAGCGCCGGAATGTCGGCGACCGTCCACGGGCGCAGCGTCACGAGTTCGTTGCCGAGCGCGGGATAGGGGAGCGGCACCACTCACACCAAACTACCCGTCGTGCCCGGCGGCCTGGCTGGACCGTGCAGCGCTACTCGGTCGCGCTGAACTCCCAGATCGCGATCCCGAGCATGATCAGCCCCAGCAAGAGGATCATCGCGGCCTCCAGCAGCCCGGGCACGCGCCATCCGAACCACGTGACGCCAGAGTCGAGCGCCCGCTTGGCCAGCGCCGGAATCGTGAGCGCCGCAAACACCATTCGCCGCATCGGGTCGACCGCATAGGTCAGCGGGTCAAGCCGGTTGAGCACCGCCAGCCAGCGTGGCAGCCCGCTGACCGGAAACAGCGCTCCCGAGATGAAGAACATCGGCATCACGATCATCTGCATGACGCCCATGAACGACTGCATCTGCTTGATCCGGACCGCGATCATCACCCCGAAGGCCGTGATCGAGAACGCCAGCAGCAGCTGCAGGCCGAAGATCCCGAGGATCAGCAGCGGGTTGTATGGGACGCTCACCAGTCCTGCGAGGCAGATGATCAGCAGCCCCTGAAAACCGGCCACGGTCGCGCCGCCGAGGCACTTGCCGATCACGATCGAGCTGCGTCGGATGGGCGCAACCATCATCTCGCGCAGGAAGCCGAACTCCCGGTCCCAGACGATCGAGGCGGCCGAGAACATCGCCGTGAACATCACTGAGATGCACAGGATTCCGGGGTAGATGAAGGTCTTTAGCGCGACCCCGTGCGTACCGGCGCGCGCCAGCCCCTGCAGTCCCGCACCGAGCACGAACAGAAACAGCAGCGGCTGCACGAGCGACGTAATCATCCGCAGCTTGTCGGCGCGGAAGCGGATCAGCTCCCGGCGCCAGACGATCTTGATCGCCCGCAGCTCGGAGCGAAGGCTTCGTTTCGGGACGTGGACCCTGACGATCTCGCGCTCGGTAGTCGGCGGCACCTGGCGTTCGACGCTCACGCTGGGCTCCGCTCGCCTTCCGGGCTCGCTAACGGCGGAGCCCGCGTGAGTCATCCGGCTGCTCATCGTCTACCTCCGCTCATCATCTGCATCATCACGCGGTTGCGATGCTTGGACTGGTCCTCTTCGGCATCGCGGATCGTTGTGCCCGTGTACGACATGAACACGTCGTCGAGCGTTGGTCTCGAGACGCTGACCGCCCGGATCGGGATCCCCGACTCGGCGAATAGCCGCGGCACGAACTCCTCGCCCGCGGGCACGCCGAACGTGACCGCCCCCTCGACGATCCCCGCGTCGATCCCGAAGCGCTCACGCAAGGCGTCGATCGCCGCCTGATCGTCGTCGGTGTGAATCGAGACGCGGTCCTTTCCGATCTGCGCCTTGAGCGTCTCGGGTGCATCGAGCGCGACGATCTGACCATGGTCCATGATCGCGATCCGGTCGCACCACTCGGCCTCGTCCATGTAGTGCGTGGTCATGAAGATCGTGATCTCCTCGCGCTCCTTGAGCTCGCGTATATAAGACCAGATGGATCGCCGAGTCTGGGGATCGAGCCCGATCGTCGGCTCATCGAGAAACAGCACCCGCGGCGAGTGCATCAAGCCGCGGGCGATCTCGAGCCGGCGTCGCATCCCGCCCGAGAAGGTCCCAACGACGGAGTCCTTACGCTCCCACAGGCCGACCATCTCCATCACCTGCTGCATTCGCGCAGCGACGAGGTTCGACTGCACGCCGTATAGCTCAGCGTGCAGCTTCAGGTTCTGCTGTGCGGTCAGGTAGCCGTCGAGCGTCGGGTCCTGAAAAACCAGGCCGATGTTCCGTCGCACGTCGTCGCGCTCGCGCACGACGTCATGCCCGGCGACCCAGGCCTCGCCCGAGGTGGGCTTGGCCAGCGTGCAGAGCATGTTGATCGTGGTCGTCTTACCCGCGCCGTTGGGACCCAGGAAGCCGAACACCTCACCGGTGGCGACTTCGAAGTTCACGCCCCGCACCGCCTCGACCTCGTCAAAGTTCTTGACGAGGTCGCGGACGGCGATCGCGGCGGTGGGGGAGGCTCCGTTGGTCGACATTCGCTGTCTGTACGTTACGACGTTGCTCACACGAAACGGGCCACTCGGTCCGGTTGTCAGTCTTCCTGATCCTCGGCCAGGATTCGGTAGAGGCCCTTCCGGGTCTCGTTCAGCAGCTCGACGGCGCGCTTCTGCTGATCCTCGGTTCCGGCCATCGCGACCTGCATCGTGGCCTGCGCGACCGCGCCGATCAGCCTCCGGGCGTCGCGGGACGGGTGTCCCTCCTCGTCGGGAAGATCCCACGGGGCGGGCTCGTCGGCGCGCGTCTCGAGGTGCTGACGGCCGGCGTCGGTGATCTCGAACGTCCGCGTGCCATCGGCCTCCGCGGAACGGACGAGACCCTCGTCCTCGAGCTGCGACAGCGTCGGATACACCGAGCCTGGGCTCGGGCGCCAGACGCCGCCACTGCGCTCCTCGATCGTCTGCATCAGCTGGTAGCCGTTTCG
>JBKQJQ010000147.1:0-10192 GCA_052147875.1 Solirubrobacteraceae bacterium
AGCCGCCAGTTGATCGGCGCCAGGATGCCGCCTATCACCAGCCCGATGAACAGCCCGCTGACGCCGACGATGTTGTTGATCCCGAGTGCCATCCCGCGCTGGTTGGCGGGGAAGGCGTCGGTCAGGATCGCTGCCGAGTTGGCCAGCAGGAAAGCGCCGCCGATGCCCTGTACCAGCCGAAACCCGATCAGGTACGTGGCCCCGGCGCGCCCGGTCATCCAGTCGACCGTCAGCGCGAGCGACGCGGCGGTGTAGATCACAAACCCGAGGTTGTAGATCCGCACCCGACCGAACATGTCGCCGAGCCGACCGAGGCTGACAATCAGCACGCTCGAGACGACCAGATAGCCGAGCACCATCCACAGCAGGTAGACGCTGTTGCCCGGTACCAGCGGATCGAGCTTGATGCCGCGGAAGATGTCCGGCATCGCGATGATCGTGATCGACGCGTCGAGCGTCGCCAGCAGTACCGCCAGCGTCGTGTTCGACAGCGCGATCCACTTGTAGCGGTCCGAATCCGAATGCCTCCCGAGGGCTCCGTTCCCGCTGCTGCCAAGCGGGGGTCGGATGCTCGCGGAGGTCGTCACGGACATTCATAATACACAGGCAAACTGTGCAGTCTGCCTTCGCTTCTCGGATATAGTGTGAGCGTGCCAACCGCGGTTGATTCCGGGCTTCTCGCCAGCGAGCTGCGCGTGATTCTCGGCCAGCTGATGCGTCGTCTGCGGGCTGAACACGGCTTCTCACTCAGCCAGGGCGCGGTCCTGGGTCGGCTCGACCGCGAAGGCGCACAGAGCACCGTCCAGCTGGCAACCGCCGAACGCGTCCGGCCCCAATCGATGGGTCAGACGCTGTCGGAACTCGAGAGCCAGGGGCTGATCAGCCGTCGGCCCGACGAGACCGACGGGCGCCGGACGCTCCTGGAGCTGACCGAGCAGGGACGCGAGGTCCTCGCCGACGACCGCAGGCGGCGCGAGGGCTGGCTGGCGGAGGCGATCGCCGGCGGCTTCTCCGCCGACGAACGCGAGCTGCTCAACCGCGCGGTCGCGCTGCTGGCCCGGCTGACCGAGCTCTGAGTGCGCTCCGAGCCGCTTCCAGCCGTTCGTCGTACCGGCGTCCTACGCTTGTCAGCTTCGAGAGCGACGCACCAGGCTTGGGTCCTAGGGCGCCCATAACGCGTGCCAGTTGACGCACTTCGGCCGAGACCCCGGCGTCGGTCTGGCGTCTGAGGCGCGCAGTAGAGCCAACGGACTCAGAGCGCGCAGTAGAACCGACGGACTCAGTGGTCATGACAACCTCCCTTCAATCGCCATCCCCCCGGCGCTCGCTCGATCATACCGGAGCAACCTTCAGCCGCCCGGGGTTTCGCCGCTAGTTCGGCATTGTTTAGCCAATGGTCCGCAGGCTCGGCTCGCTGATCCCCCCGCCGCGCATGCGTCGTCTGACGCAGCTGTACGCCGGCCTGATCCTGTACGGGGTCAGCGACTCGATGCTGCTGCTGGCGGGGCTCGGTCTCGATCCGTGGGATGTCTTTCACCAAGGGCTGTCGAGGCGATTTGGACTGGGCGTCGGCACCTGGGCGATCATCGTCGGGCTCTTCGTCCTGCTGCTGTGGATACCGCTGCGCCAGCGGCCGGGGTTCGGGACGGTCAGCAACGTGCTCGTGGTCGGCGCGGTAATCGACCTCGTGATGGCGCTTGCCCCGGTCCCGCATGTGCTTTCCGTGCGAATCGCTCTGTTGCTCGCCGGGGTGGTCCTCAACGGCGTCGCCACCGGTGCCTACATCGGCGCCGGACTTGGCCCTGGACCGCGCGACGGTGTGATGACCGGTCTCGCCGCGCGCGGCCACTCGATCCGAGTCGTCAGGACCGGGATCGAATTGACCGTGCTCGGGACCGGGTGGCTGCTCGGCGGGACGGTCGGAATCGGGACCGTCGTCTACGCGCTCGGAATCGGGCCGCTGGCGCACATCTTCATTCCGATGCTCGCGATCCGTCCGCGGAGCGTCGAGGAGGTGGCGGGAGTTCCAACGGCGCCTTTTCAGGCGCCGGTCGGGCAATAGCCGTCCGCAGCGCCGCCGTTCAGTGCGCGGCCGAACCGGCCTTTCGCCAAACGGCACCGGGTCGTACAGCTCCCTGGTTGGGTAACGACGCGAGGCGCGCCGCAGACGCGGACGAAACATCTGGTCCGGCATTTGACAGCTCTCGTCGTTCCGTGTCTGCTACGCGGCGATGCGGGAGCTGACCGGAACTGCAACCGAGCGCGTGGCGGCCGCCCGCGAGCGATGCCTGTCGTTCCTGGCGGCGGTCGACCGCTACCCGGAGTGGTACCCGGATGTGGTTCAACGGGTCGACGTACTCGAGCGCGACGCTGGCGGCCAGCCGTCCAGGGCGCGAACGAAGCTCCACGTGATGGCCGGACCGGTTGCGAGGGACTTCGACCTGGTGATGGCGGTCGACGTGCAGCGCCCGGACACGGTGAAGCTGACGCGCGTCAGCGACAGCGGATCAGATCAGAAGTTCGACGTCACCTGGCGTCTGGGCGAGGATCGCGAGACCCGCATCGAGGTCGAGCTGTACGCGAACATCAACGCGCCGCGGTTCCTTCCGCTGGGCGGAATCGGTGACGCGATCGCGCGCGGGTTCGTCACCGCCGCGACCGCAGAGCTGGCGAAAGGAGGTTGACTCGTGATCGACGACGACTCAGTCACACCTGAGCAGGCGGATGCGATCGCGACCGTCTGGTGGGTGCCTTTGGTGCTCGGATTGCTGAGCGCCGTGGCCGGCGTGATCGTGCTGATCAAGCCCGACAACAGCCTCAAGGCGATCACGGTCGTGATCGGCATCTTCATCCTGCTAGACGGGATCATGCAGGTCTATATGGGGCTGCGCCACCGGGTGGAGAACAGCACGATGGTCGCGTTGATCGGCGTACTGGACCTGATCATCGGCATCATCCTGATCCGCCATCCGATCGCCGGCGTCACCGCAGTCGCGATCCTGATCGGCATCTGGCTGGCGGCGGCCGGCGTGCTGCGCCTGATCGTCGCGTTCGAGGCGCAGGGGGACCGGCTCGGTCGAATCCTCGTCGGGGGCATCGAGCTGATCGCCGGGATCGTGATCATCGCGAACCCGAACATCCGGCTCGCGACGCTCGCGGTGCTGGTTGGCGTCGCGTTCATCCTCAACGGGATCGCGCTGATCGTGCTCGGGATCGCCATGCGCAGCCTCAAGCACGTCGAGATCCAACAGCTCTCGAACTGAACGATTCAGAGTCGTGGACGCGCCCGAGCGGATCAGCGACCGGATCGAAAGGTGGTCCCAAGCCGATGGGCCGAAGACGCTTGGCACTCTGATCGACGTATTCGAGGAGAAGAGCTTTGCGGTCATCTTCGTGATCCTGCTCGGTGTCCCGGCGCTGCCACTACCGACCGGGGGAGCGACCCACGTGTTCGAGGTGATCGCGGTTCTGCTCGCGTTTGAGCTGATGGCGGGCCGCGACACGGTCTGGCTGCCGCAGCGCTGGCAGCGGATCGAGCTCGCGGGCTCGGCCCGATTCGTGACCGGGCTACTGAAGCTGATCCGGTGGCTCGAGCGCTTCTCTCGCCCGCGCCTGACGTTTCTGTTCAACCACCGGATCAGCAACTTCGTCTTCGGTCTGCTGATCATGATCCTGTCGGTCGGCGCGTTCGTCGCTCCTCCGTTCTCAGGTCTCGACACGTTGCCAGCGCTCGGCGGGGTGCTCGTCGCGCTCGCGGTCCTGCTCGAGGATTTCGCCGTGATGGTGGTGGCGGTGAGCATCGGGACCTCGGGGATCTTGCTCGAGATCGCACTCGGGCGGGCCGCATTCAATGGCGTCAAAGCGCTCGTTTCTGCTGTCTTTTTGTGACTCGCGTCGAACAGCGGATTGGAAACACCGGCTGACCGGCAGCAAGATCAGCAGCGGTGCAGCGGGATCAGCTGGCGTTATCGGGGCTGGAAGCGCTGCCCCGGCGCGTAGAGGGACGGGCTGCCCACGCGCGGCAGCACGCCGCTCAGGCTCGTCGCGATGCGGAGCGGGGCGACCACACCGCCGAAGGGTCCATGTGGGCGAGGCCGACGGGCACGAACGGGCGGCCAGGGGTACCGACGCCACCGCAGCGCTGCACGGCCAACGCGTTAGCTATCTGCGAGGCAAGCCACGGTCCGCGATCGAACCACAAGGTCCGGACTCGCCACCGGAATCGTCGATCTGCGTCACGTTCGCGGGCCGACCGCTGAGACACATTGATGCACCGCGCCTGGCCGAACTCAGCGGGCCCGGCGCTTGACCCCCGCGCAAGCGGAGGTCAATATCGCTGCGACCCGAGCGTGGAAGGAGTTGGTGATGGCCGAACGTGATCATGGCTCTGGCGATCGCAAAGTCGATCGGCGCCAGGCCAAGGCGGACAATCCCGTCGACGGCCGCCACGCCGAGCCCGGCGAGCACGCCAAGCTCAGCAACAAGCACTACATGCGGGAGATGGAGAAGCTGCAGGAGGAGCTCGTCAAGCTCCAGTACTGGGTCAGGGAAAAGGGCCTCAAGATCGCAATCGTGTTCGAGGGGCGCGATGCCGCCGGCAAGGGCGGGGTCATCAAACGGATCACGGAGCGCACCAATCCGCGCGTGATCCGAGTCGTCGCGCTCGGGATCCCGACCGAGCGCGAGCGCAGCGAGTGGTACTTCCAGCGCTGGGCGACGCATCTGCCGGCTGCGGGCGAGGTGGTGCTGTTCGATCGCAGCTGGTACACCCGCGCACTGACCGAGCACGTGATGGGCTTCTGCAGCGAGGACGAGTACCACGAGTTTCTGCGCTCGTGCCCCCAGTTCGAGAGCATGCTCATCCGCTCCGGGATCGGACTGCTGAAGTACTGGTTCAGCGTCAGCGACGAGGTGCAGGAGCGCCGCTTTCAGGCGCGCGCGTCCGACCCACGTCGGCGCTGGAAGCTCAGCCCGATGGACATTGAGTCGCGCGATCGCTGGGTCGAGTTCTCACGTGCCAAGGATGCGATGTTCGAGTTCACGGACACCAAGAGCTGCCCGTGGTACGTGGTCGAGGCCGACGACAAAAAGCGCGCGCGGCTGAACTGCATCAGCCACATCCTCCAGAGCGTGCCCTACGAGGACATCCTGCCGCCGCGCACCAAGCTCCCGCCGCGCGCCGAACAGGGCGGCTACATCCGCCCCCCGATCGACAGTCAGACGTTCGTGCCGACCAGGTTCTGACGCTGCTAAGTCGCAGCCGGTGAGCAGGTGACCGTTGGCGTCGCCCGCAGCGCATAGGCCCGGGACCGTTCAGCGCGGCAGCGGCCATGAGTCGCGCGGGCGCATGTCGTGTGGCGCGCTCTCGGTGCGCCGGAGCTGTCTTCGCCGCGGTAAATCCGGCACGGTTCCCGGGCGGGACGAAGCCCGCAGCGACGCCCCGGGCTTCGGTGTCGGACAGGTCATCGCGCGCACGTCGGCGCCTAGGATGCCGAGGAGCGCCGCCGTCACCAGCACGATGTCCGTCACAACAACGAAGGTCACCTCGGCTCCTTCGTCGTTCTCACGGAGGAGTCTCTGCCAACGTGTCGCACCGTCTTTCGTGCGCCTGCTCACACAGTCGTGAGCGCGCACCAACGCGCGAGCTCACTCACACGTGGTCGCGGGGGATCTCCACGCTGTGATGCGCGCTGTGAACGCACACGTCACCCTCGAACGCATCGAGGTCCTTGGTGATCAGGAACGACTCGGCGGTGGCCGACATTGAGGTCCGCAGCTCGATCCGGATCCGCCAGTCGCCGCGCTCCAGGAAGTGCTGGCCGTCGCAGTCGACCCGGGCCGATAGCGGATCGCCGTCCACCAAGGTGAAGCGTCGGCCGATCCGCTCCCCGAAAGAGAGCCTCGTCTCATCCAGGCGCGATTGCTCGCAACCGCCGACATCGATCTCGAGCCGCCCGCTCCCCAGGTCACGGTGCACCGTCCGCCACGGCTCGTGGCGGACCGATCCAGGCGCCGGAGCCGCCTGCTCCGGCGGTTCGAACCGAAGCTCGGCGCTCGCGCCGGCCTCACGGACGGGCAGCACCAACCGGGTCGCGCCGCCGAGGCGCAGCTCCAGTCGCACCGGCTCCGCCGCCGGCCAGGCAAACGGCCAATAGCCGGCGGTCAGGGCCAGGCGGACTCGGTGCCCGGGGGCAAACGCGTGCCCAGTCATGTCCAGCCGCACCCGCAGCACGGTCGGCTCACCCACCGGCATCGGTGCGAGGTCGACATCCGAGTTGCGGTGGGTGAGGTTCAGCAGACCCCGGGCGACCAGCAGCGACGGCCCCTCCGGCGCCACATCGCACAGCCGCACCGCGACGAGGCCCAGCGGGCGATCGATGGCCAGCTCGAGGATCGCCTCCGGATACCCGAGGACCTCCAGCGGCTCCGGCAGTGCCTCGGTGTCAAAGCACAGCGATATCCCATCCTCGCCGCGCTGATCGGGCGGGAAGTCGGTGATCTCCCCGTATGGGCACCAGGCCCCGGCGTCCGACCCCGCCAGCGGGCTTGGCACGTGTGCCAGTCGCGCGCTCGGCCCCGCACGATCGCGTAGCCCACCGTCGTCCGAAGGCACGAGAACCCGCTCGTGCACGCGCGGCGACGGCCACTGGTCCTCGGCGATCCAACGCCCGCTGCGCTCCGGGTGGCGGGCCGCGGGCGGATCGTAGCCCTGCATCCAGGCTCGCAGCAGCGGCGTCTGCATCGCCCCGTTGTCAATTCCCCGCAACCAGTAATCCCACCAGGCGAGGCACTCCTGCAAAAAGCCGATCTGCGGACCCGGCTCGGACACCTGAGGCCAGCCGTGGCTCCAGGGGCCGATCAGCGCGCGGCACGGCACGCCGGCTTGCGTGAGGCCGAGTAGCGTGCGTCCGGCAGCGTTGGTGTAGCCGTCGGCCCAGCCGCCCACCAGCAGCGTGGCCGCCGACAGGGCGCCGTAGTCCTCGCAGATCGAGCCCTGCTGCCAGAACTCGTCGCGCCGCTGATGGCGCAGCCACTCCTCCAGGAAGAACGGCGTGTCGCGCAGGCGGTCCATCCACATCTCGCGCCAGCGATCTCCCACTATCTCCGGGTCCGGGGGCAGGGCGTCGAGCCCCAGCATGTAGCTGGCCCAGCTGAGCGCCTCGTGCCCGAGCACGCAGCCGCCCATGTAGTGCACGTCGTCGGCGTAGCGGTCGTCGGTGAAGTAGGCGCTGATCACCGCGCGAAGGGCCGGGGGCCGGTGGGCCGCCACCTGCAGAGCGTTGAAGCCGCCCCAGGACTTGCCGTATATGCCCACCGCACCACTGCACCACGGCTGCTCGGCTAGCCAGGCGATCACCTCGCAGGCGTCGAGCTGTTCCTGAAGCAGATACTCGTCGAGCAGGATCCCATCCGAGTTGCCGGTGCCACGGATGTCAACCCTGACCGCGGCATAGCCGTGCCCGGCAAACCAGGGGTGCATGGTGGCGTCGCGGTGCGCGGTCCCGTCGGTCAGGCGATAGGGCAGGTACTCGAGCACGGTCGGCACCGGCTCCAGATCCGCGTCGACGGGCAGGACCGTGCGCGCGAACAGACGGCAGCCGTCAGACAGGGTGATCCAGTCGTCGCGCACCTTCGTCGCCCGCGGCAGCTCGGTAACGGTCCGGGTGTTCACCCGCAGCGGCGTGGCGATGGCCTGGACACGGCGGGCAAGATACCGATCATGACTCAGGTGCTCGACCCGGTATGGATCTCGCTCCCCGACGGAACCCGGCTGGCGCGCCCGCATCTGGTTGCCGGACGAGGCGCTCGACGGTGCGTCCGGCCACCTCTGTCCGACGATCCTGGAAGCGATCCCCTACCGGCGGCGGGAGGGGACGCTGACCATCGACCACCCGCGCTATGACTACTGGGCGCGGCAGGGGTTCGCCGGAGTCCGAATCGACCTGCGGGGCTCGGGCGACTCCGCCGGCGTCCTCGCCGACGAATACGGGCTTTGTGCCACAGCCTCGATTAGCGGGGCTTCAGTCGGGGAGACAGGATTTGAACCTGCGACCGCCCGGCCCCCAGCCGGGTGCGCTACCAGACTGCGCCACTCCCCGTGGTCGGGTCGATGATAACCCGCCACGAACTGCACGGCCTACAGAGCGGGCGACGGGGCTCGAACCCGTTCCTAGAGCTTGGAAGGCTCCCATGCAGCCGTTAACACCTCGCCCGCGAGTAACGGCATGGTAGCCCCCGCGTGCGACGGCGTTCACCCCGGCTGGTTCGGCCGCCGCTCCTCGGTCGGCACTTCGCCATCGCGGGCAAGATCCTCCGGCGGCCAGCGACCGGTCCAGTTGTCGAGCGCACCGTCGAGCGTCACGACCGAGCCAGACAGGGCGTGCCCCGAGGCCCCAGCCAGCAGCACCACCAGCCAGCCGTACTCCTCCACCTCCCCCAGGCGCTGCAGCGGCACGCTCTCGGCAGCCCGGCGCCACAGCTCTGCCGGGTACTTGCGAAGCGACTCGGTCGCCAGCCGACCTAGCGCGACCGCCACGACAGCCACACCATCGGCCGCCCACGCCAGCGCCTGTTCCCGCGTTATCGCCTCAACCGCCGCGCGCGCCGCACCCGTGTGCGCCATCGCCGGCATGCCGTGATGCGGGGACACGGTCACGTTGACGATCGTCCCGGCAGACGCGGGCCGCATCGCAAGCTCGTATGCGGCGTGCGACATGTTCAACGTCCCGCCCACGTTCAGACGCAGGACCGCCTGCCAGCCCTTGGTCGTGATCCCCTCAGCCGCGACGAGGTACTGGCCGCCGGCATTGTTGAGCAGCAGGTCGAGGCGGCCGTGACGCGTGAGCGCCGTGCTCACGATCTCGCGCGCAGCGTCCGGCTGCCGGATATCGCCGACGACGTACGAGCACCCCGCGCCGAGCTCGGCGGCTGTCTCGGCCAGCACCGCCTCGCGCCGGCCCGCGATCACGAGCGTTGCCCCGCAGCGGACCAGCTCGGTCGCCGCGGCCTTGCCGAGGTTGGTGCCACCCCCGGTCACCAGCGCGACTCGCCCGTCGAGCAGGCCGGGCGCGAAGATCCGCGACGGCTCCAGCGCTATTCCCCGAGCACCTTGATCACCAGCCGCTTCGGTCTGCGGCCGTCGAACTCGCAGTAGAAGACCTGCTGCCAGGGGCCGAGGTCGAGGCGGCCGTCGGTCACGGGGACGATCACCTGGTGATGGACGAGCAGGTTCTTGAGGTGGGCGTCGCCGTTGTCCTCGCCCCCGCGGTGGTGACGGTAGTCGCCCGGATCGGGCAGCAGCTCGCGGGCTACATCGTTTGCCGGCTCGGTCCAGCTGGGCGGCGCGATCTTGTCGAGCCACTCGAGCGCGTCGGCGTGCAGCCCCGGCTCGTCGTCGTTAATCCACACCCCAGCGGTGATGTGCATCGCACAGACGAGCGCCATGCCCTCGGTGATGCCGGAGTCCCGGACAGCGTCGGCGACGTCCTCGGTGATCCGGATGAACTCCCGGCGGCGGTCAGTGTTGAACGTTTTGTAGACCGTGTGGGAGTTCACTAACAGCCTCTCTCAAAATGATCCGCGTCCCTGAGCAGGGGAGCCGGGATTCGAACCCGGATTCATGGTTTTGGAGACCATGCGCATAGCCATTAACTCACTCCCCTGGGTTGCCGCGATGGTAGCTAGCGGCGGCGAAAAGTCACACTTGGGTCGCCATCTGAGCAGGCCACCACCGCGGCTTGACCCGGCTGTTATCCCTCGGGAGCTGGCCGCATGTCTTCGACCGTCTCACCTTCGCCGTGAACCCCGGCCTCAGGGCCTCTGCGGGCGTTGAGGAAGTCCTGGATCCGGAGGTCGTACACGGCCGCCGCGATCGCACCTCCAATCAGCGGTCCGACGATCGGGACCCTGGGTCAGCGACGCGGCAGTCCGATGCGCGGATCAGTCGGATCCGTGATCAGGCGTTCGGGCCGCTCGTGCGGATCGCTGCCAGCGGCCGGCAGATTGGCTCGCGGATCGGTCACGTCACGGAACGGTTGCGAGGTTCCGGGGTGCTCCCGGGTCCTGCGCGCGGTCCGTCCTGCAGTTACGTCGGAAGGTTGGTCAATCATTTGGTCCTCCAATCTATCGTGCTACGATATCGTACCACGATATGGACCTGGACCAGTCCGACTTCCAGCACCTTCTCGCGTTG
>JBKQJQ010000148.1:0-3301 GCA_052147875.1 Solirubrobacteraceae bacterium
TTCGGACGCGACCTCGAGCGCTGCGCTGCGGCCGTACACGGGCCGCTCGACGTCGCGGAAGATGCCGATCGGCGTCGGCCCGGCCGGCGTCTCGGCGAGCTTCGCGAGCGAGAACGCGAGCCCCGGATCCGACCGAGCCGGATCGTGAACCAGCAGCGTTCCCTCGTCGACGTCGTCGACGTCGACCAGCACGAGGCAGCCATCCGAGCCCTGCACCACGCCGCGCTCGAACTTGGGCCCGAATCTGATCGGCTTGCCGGCCTCGAGCCGGATCTGGTTGAAGTCGCGCAGCTCCTTGTTGGTCAGCGAGTCGAATGCGGCGTCGTTGAACACCGGGCAGTTCTGATAGATCTCGACCAGTGCCGCGCCCTCGTGGGCGGCGGCGGCCCGCAGCACGCCGGTCAGGTGGTGGCGGTCGCGGTCGATCGTCCGCGCGACGAACGTCGCCTCTGCCCCGAGCGCGAGCGCGACCGGATTGAACGGGTGATCGGCGACGCCGAACGGGGTCGACTTGGTGATCTTGCCGATCTCCGAGGTCGGCGACGCCTGCCCCTTGGTGAGCCCGTAGATCTGGTTGTTGAACAGCAGGATCTTGACCGGGACGTTGCGCCGCAGGGCGTGGATCAGGTGGTTGCCACCGATCGACAGCGAGTCGCCGTCGCCGGTCACCACCCAGATCGAGAGATCGCTGCGCGCGCTCGCCAGACCGGTCGCGAGCGCCGGCGCCCGGCCGTGGATGCCGTGCATCCCATACGTGTCCATGTAATACGAGAAGCGCCCGGCGCAGCCGATCCCGGTGATGAACACGATCCGCTCCGGCGGGATGCCGAGTTCGGGCATGAACTGCTGCACGGCAGACAGGACCGCGTAGTCGCCGCAGCCCGGGCACCAGCGGGTCTCCTGATCAGACTGGAAGTCCGCCTTGGTCAGCGTCGCGCTCACGCGCGCTCCTTTCCATTCGTCGCGGTCACGCCCGCTCCGCTATCTCCCGTGCGACCTCGGACGCGAACAGCGGCCGGCCCTGGACCTTCGAGAACGACTCCACGTCGACCAGATAGCGGCCGCGCAGCACCTGCGCGAGCTGGCCCGTGTTGAGCTCGGGGACCAGTACGCGGTCGAACGAGCGCAGCACATCGCCGGTGTTGGCGGGCAGCGGGTTCAGATGGCGGAGCTGGGCGCAGGCCACCTTGGTGCCGCCCTCGCGGGCGCGCATGACGCCGGCCCGGATGGCACCCTCGGTAGAGCCCCAGCCGAGCACCAGCAGGCTCGCGCCGGGCTCGGAGTCGACGGTCAGCGGCGGGATCTCATCGGCAATCCCAGCGACCTTGCGCGCGCGCAGCATGGTCATGCGCTCGTGGTTGGTTCCGTTGTAGGAGATATTGCCCGAGACGTCTTCCTTCTCAAGGCCCCCGATCCGGTGCTCGAGCCCCGGCGTTCCGGGGGTCGCCCACGGCCGCGCTAGCCGCTCGTCTCGCGCGTAGGGCTGGAATTCCGTGCCGTCGGCGGACGCGAAGTCCGGGTCGATCGCAGGCAGCGATGAAACGTCCGGGATCCGCCACGGCTCCGACGAGGAGGCCAGGAACGTGTCGGACAGGACAATCACCGGCGTTCGATAGCGGATCGCGATCCGGGCCGCCTCGAACGCGGCCTCGAAGCAGCCGCCGGAGGTACTGGGTGCGATCACCGGCAGCGGCGACTCGCCATGGCGGCCGTGGAGTGCCATCAGCAGATCGGACTGCTCGGTCTTGGTCGGCATCCCGGTGGAGGGGCCGGCGCGCTGGACGTCGATCACGATCATCGGCAGCTCGAGCGCCACCGCGAGGCCGATCGTCTCCGCCTTGAGGTCCATCCCAGGGCCGCTGGTCGCGGTCACCCCGAGCCGGCCGCCGAACGCGGCGCCGAGCGCCATCCCGGCCGCGGCGATCTCGTCCTCGGCCTGGATCGTCGTGACGCCGATCTTGGCGTGTCGCGAGAGCTCGTGCAGCAGCTCGGACGCGGGCGTGATCGGATAGCTCGCAAGCACCAGCGGCAGTCCGCTGCGGACGCTGGCGGCGAGCAGCCCCAGCGATAGGGCGGTCGTGCCGTTGACGTTGCGATACGTCCCGGGCGCGACGTCCTTGGCGGGCGCGACGTGGTATTGGACGTCGAGCAGCTCGGTCGTCTCGCCGAATGACCAGCCGGCGTTGAAGGCCGCCAGGTTGGCCTCGGCGACCGCCGGGGTGCGGGCGAACCGCTTCTCGATCCAGCGCTTGGTGACGTCCGTGGGGCGGCCGTAGAGCCACGACAGGACCCCGAGCGCAAACAGGTTCTTGGCGCGTCCGGAGTCCCGGGTGGTGACACCCTCGATCCCTTCGACGGCGCGCGTCGTCAAGATCGTCATCGGGATCCGGTGGACCCGGTAGTCGGCGAGCGAGCCGTCCTCGAGCGGGCTCGCCGCGTAGCCGGCCTTGTCGAGGTTGCGCTTCGTGAACGCGTCCTCGTTGACGATGATCGTCGCGGAGCGGTCGAGCTCATCGATGTTTACGCGCAGCGCGGCCGGGTTCATCGCGACGAGCACGTTTGGCGCGTCGCCCGGCGTCAGGATGTCGCGCGAGGCGAAGTGGATCTGGAAAGCCGACACGCCCGCGAGCGTCCCAGCCGGGGCGCGGATCTCGGCCGGGAAGTTGGGCAGCGTCGCGAGATCGTTACCGAGGACCGCGGTCGCGTCCGTGAAGCGACCGCCGGTCAGCTGCATGCCGTCGCCGGAGTCCCCGGCGAAACGGATGATCACGCGCTCGCGTTCCTCGACCGCCTTTGTCATCTGAGAACTTCGCTGTGCGCGCGGGTCACCTGCTCAACACCCTGATCGCTTCGATACTACTCGCCTGCCCGGCCGTCCGGTTTGAACCACCTCCCGGCGGGGAGGTTCAGACCGTGGCCACCGGCGAAGATCACGATCAGATCGCGCAGCAGCTCGACGAGCAGGCCAAGGAACTCGAGCAGGAGAGTGAGCGGCTGGCCGGCAAGATCGACAGGACGCGCGAGGAGTGGGAGGCGCGGCGGCGCGACCCGGGCGTGCCGGGTGCGAACGCGCCCGCCGACAACGAGGAGCCTGACGAGGACGAGGACGAAGACGAAGACGCCGGCTAGTCGCGGCCGCGCGGGTCGTGCCCGTCGAGGTTCCAGTACCGCACAACGGTCGCCCGCTTGCCCTCGACCTCGTCATCAGGCCACCTCGCGAGGACAAAGCGTGCGATCGTGCGCTGACCACCTTCGTAATCGCCGTACAGCAGGTCGATCTGTACGGGTTGGTGAGCCTGGA
>JBKQJQ010000149.1:0-15984 GCA_052147875.1 Solirubrobacteraceae bacterium
CAGCGAATCGCGCTGGTCCTAAACGTGGTCAGCTGGCCGGCTATGAGACTGCCGCCAATCGATCCAAGCGACACTCCCGCGCCGAGGTGAAAGGCGGACTCTTTACCCGTAGTCAAGTGCTGCGCGCCCACGCAATTAAGCGGATGGCCAGCCAGTCATGTCGCTCTAGATTTCGTTGGTTCCGAAGCCTGAATAGTAGGGAGCCCGTCATGAACGCCCTACTTACGGTTCTCGCCGTTGTGCTGATGGCGCCGGTGGTGCTCCTCGTAGGGATCGCCATGGGGCCTGCAGCCCTTGTCATCTCTGCGACAAGCGCCGCGGGCCCACGCTGGACGGCTTCGCTAGGTGCATCGGTCACCACCTTCGATGCGATGAAAGCGTCCACGTCGCCCTGACCGGCGAGCGTGGCACCCGGTTCCGTCCTTTGTGGGCTGGCTGTACCACGAGATGAGCGCGCGAATACCTAAGCCTAAACAACGACTGGCAGGCGTACGCGCCCGCCAACGCGCTCGCGCTGCGCCGCCGGCTCAGCTGAGCGCGGCGCGCGCCTTGGTTAGCGTCGCCGGCCTGACGTCTATCTCCCGCCACGGGTCGCCGTCGCGCTCGAGCCGGCGGGCGATCGTCTTGATCGTCCAGCGATCGGCCCGCGTGCGCGAATCAGACAGCTCGTCCCAGTGCAGCGGTGTCGCGACCGGCGCGCCCGGGCGCGCGCGCACGCTGTATGGCGCGACCGCGGTCTGCGCGTAGCCGTTTCGCATCACGTCGATCAGGACGCGGCCGCCACGGTTGGCCTTGCGCTGCTCGGTCGTGAACAGCTTCGGCTCGCGGTCCGCTGCGACGGCTGCGACCGAGCGCGCGAATGCCCTGACCTCGTCGAACCCCTGCCGCCGCTGGAGCGCGACGACCACGTGATAGCCGCGCGAGCCGGTCGCCATCACCGACGGCGTCAGACCGAGCTCGCGCAGCAGCTCGCCGATCAGCCGCGCCGCGCGGCGGACCGCAGCCGCGTCGTCGACGCTCGGGTCGAGATCGAGGATCAGCCGGTCGGGCCGCTCGAGCCGGTCGCGCCGGGAGAGCCAAGCGTGAAGCGTGATGCACGCCTGCCCGGCGAGATAGACCAGCGAGGCAGCGTCGGTCGCCCGCGGGTGCTCGACCGAGCCGCCCTTCTTGGGCACGACCGTGCGCGCGATCCACGCCGGGAAGTACTTGCCGGCGCGCTGCTGCATGATCCGCTCGCCGTCGATCCCGTCCGGGTAGCGCTCGAGCGTCAGCGGCCGGTCGGCGACGTGCGGCAGCATCGCGGCCGCGACGCGCTCGTAGTGGCGCGCAAGATCGAGCTTCGTGATCCCGCCGGGGAACAACTCCTTGTCGGGCCGGGCGATCTTCACCGTCCTGGCGCCCGCGTCGATGCTCACTGGCTTGGCTCCTCGCGCACGACCTCACGCGCCGGCTTGTCGTCGCGCAGGCCCTCGTAGCGGGGGTGGCGCAGGCGGCCGTCGCGGGTCCACTCGGTGAACGCGATCTCGGCGACAAGCTCGGGCTCTGCCCAGTGGGCGCGGGTCGGCAGCTTGTCGGGCGCGAACGGCGGCGTCTTGCGCTCGAGGCGCTCGAGCTCGTCACCGAGTCGGTCGAGCGTCGCGCGGTCAAACCCGGTGCCGACCTTGCCGGCATACCGCAGCCGGCCGCCTTCCCAGTAGCCGACGAGAATCGCGCCCAGGCGCGTGCGGGTGCCGCGCGGCTCGGTCCAGCCGCCGATCACCAGCTCCTGCGCGCGGTTGCACTTGAGCTTGCGCCAGTCACGCGAGCGGGTCGCCACATACGGGCTGTCGGCGCGCTTGGCGATCACGCCCTCCCAGCCGTGCGCGCAGGCGTAGCGGAACGCCTCCTCCCCGGCGCCAACGCGGTGCGTCGTCAGCCGGATCGGCCCGCCGGACGCGAACGACCCGCGCAGCTTGCGTTTGCGGTCGCGCAGCGGCAGCTGCCGGAGGTCCTCGCCGTCGAGCTCCAGCAGGTCGAACACGTACAGGAACACGGCGACGCCGGTGTGGCGCGCACGCTCGGGGTCGTCGATCCCCATCCGCTGCTGGAGGCGTGAGAAGCTGGTCGCGCCGTGCCAGAAGGCGACGATCTCCCCATCAGCCAGCAGGTCCGGGCCGCCGGTCAGCGCGTCGACCAGCTCGGGATAGGTGCGGTTCAGCTCCCGGCCGGTCCGCGACAGCAGCCGCGGCGCGCCGTCGCGCCGCAGCACCCCGCAGCGGACGCCGTCGAGCTTTCGCTCGAAGATCCAGTTCGGGTCCGAGAACGGCTGGTCGCTGAGCACCGCCTTCATCGGCGAGTAGTCGCTCATGGCTCCGAGATCACCAGCCGCAGGCAGCCGTCAAAGGTGTCGCGCTCACGGAGGTGGCCGTGCTCGGCATCCCAGGCGCCCGATTCGAGCGCCGCGCCCAGGCGGCTGACGACCCGCTCCTCGACCTGTGGGCCGACGACCTGCCACATCGACTGCGAGGCGCGCACCTCTGGATCGAGCAGCGCCTCGGGACGGTTCCAGAACGCCTCGAAGAAGCCGTCCGCGCAGTCGCTCGGGGTCGGGATCCGCTCGACCCGGGTGCGGCCGCCGAGGGCCGCAGCGGTCGCCTCGATCGACGGAAAGCGCGGGCGCTCGATCGCCAGCCCGTCCGCAAGGTAGTCGCGCTGCCAGGCGGGCAGGTCGCCGAGGTCGAAGGTGAACACGACCACCACCTGGCGGGCGACGCGCCGCAGTTCGGCGAGGCCCGCCGCGGGTGGCTCCCAGTGGTGGATCGTCACGCACGCCATGGCGGCGTCGACGGAGTCGTCGTCGAGCGGCAGCGCCTCCGCGCGGGCGTCGATCGCGGGCGCCGATCCGGGCGGGCGCTGGGCGCGCATCGTGGCGCTCGGCTCGACCGCCAGCACCCAGCGATCGGCCGGCTCGTAGGAGCCCGCCCCGGCGCCCACGTTCAGCACCGCGCGCGCGTCGCCGAGCGCCGCATGAATACGCGCCGCGATTCGTGGATCGGCCCGCCGGTACCGGGTGTACGTGAGACCGTGCTGGTCATAGTCAACCGCTGGCACCCGACACACGCTATTCGAAAGACCTCCCGTTTCCGTCGTATAACGGGGGTTTTGGGAGGTCATTCGGTGTCGCGGCTGAGCGTGAAGTTGCGCACCGGTGCCGCCGCCAGGGCGCTGCCGAACAGCAGCAGCGCCAGCGCAGCCGAGGCGTACAGGGTCGCCGACAGCCCAATCGCGACTGCGATCGGGCCGGCGATCGCCTGCCCGAGCGGCCACAAGGCCACGGACCCGAAGTAGTCCCATGACGCGACCCTCGACAACTCGCCTGCCGGCACGTCGGACTGCAGCGCCGTGTACCAGAAGACGTTGAACAGAGAACCGGTCGAGCCGTCGACGACCGCTACCGCGATCAGCACCGCCAGCGGCGCGTGTGCCGCCAGCAGTGCCAGCATCAGTGGGGTCACGGCCGCGAACAGCGCGAACGCCAGCCGCAGCGGATAGCGCGGGCGCAGACGGAGTGCCAGCGCGCCGCCGATCACCGCCCCGGCACCGAGCGCGACGCTGATCCCGGCCCAGGCGCCCGCGCCGCCCAGCGAGAGCCGCGCGATCTGGGGGCCGAGCACCTGAAACGGCGCATAGCAGAACCCCAAATAGAGCGTGAACACCAGCACCGTCAGCCACAGCCAGGCGCGGCTGCGGAAGCCGCGCCAACCCGCGCGCAGCTCGACCAGCATCCGGCGCCGGGCCTGCGGCGCGAGATGGGCGATCCGCATCGCACCGAGGCAGGCGGCACTGGCGACGAACGTCGCCGCGTCGACCGCCAGGCCCCAGCTGGGCCCTGCCGTCGCCACCAGCAGCCCCGCCGCCGCCGGCCCCAGCACCATCGCGAAATTGCCGCTCAGGCCCATCAGCGCGTTGGCCTGCTGGAGATTCGCCGCATCGACCGTCTGCGGCACAACCGCGGTCGCCGCCGGGCCAAAGAATGCCGTCGCGAAACCGTAGGCCGCCTGCAGCACCGCGAGCTCCAACACGGACGCGTTGCCGGTCAGCAGCAGCGCGGCGCTCGCCCCCTGCGCGAGCGCGCGGACGATGTCCGAGCTCAGCATCAACCGGTCGCGCGCCAGACGGTCGGCCCACACGCCGCCGACCAGCACGAACACGACCAGCGGCACCGTCTGGCAGGCGAGCACGATCCCGAGGTCGGTCACCTTGCCGGTCAGGTCGAGGACCGCGAACGCAAGCGCTACCGGCACCAGCCGGTCGCCGAACGACGACACCGCCTGAGCGGCGAACAGCAGCCTGAATCGCCTGAAACGCAGGGCTCCCCGAGACACGCGGGAAGCGTACGCGCCGCGAGCTTGGCAGCATGGCTGCGTGCGCGAGATCGAGATCGAGACGCAGTCCGGGCCGGCGCGCGCCCATCTGCAGAAGGCCAACCACCCCCGCGGCGCGGTGATCCTCGGCCACGGAGCGGGTGGCGGCGTCGGCGCCCGCGACCTGCAAGCGGCCGGCGAGGCGGCGCACGCGCAGAGCTTCACGCTAGCGCTGATCGAGCAGCCCTATCGGGTCGCGGGCAGGCGCTCCCCCGCCGCCGCGCCCCAGCTCGACGCAGCCTGGGCGGCTGTCATCGAGTGCCTCGCTGGACGCGAGCTCGGCGGGCTGCCGTTGGTCTTCGGCGGCCGCTCGTCCGGCGCCCGGGTCGCCTGCCGGGCCGCCGCAGCGGGCGGCGCGATCGGCGTCCTGTGCCTCGCGTTTCCGCTGCTGCCGCCGGGGCGCGCGTCGGCGCGCAAGCCGCCCCAGAGCCGACTCGCGGAGCTGGATGCGGTCAACGTTCCGGTGCTCGTGGTGCAGGGCGCGCGGGACCCGTTCGGGATCCCGCCGCCCGGGCCGCAGCGGACGGTGGTCGAGATCGCGGGCGACCACAACCTGCGCAGCGATCTTGGCGCGGTCCGCGATGCCGTCGGCGCCTGGCTCGCGCGCCTGCCGGTCCCGGCGAGCGGGCCGTAGCTAACGCAGCCGCTAGGTTGGAGGCGTGATCGAGCCATGGCGTGAGCCCGTTCGCGGCGGCCATCCCGACCCGCACGTGCTCGCGCTGCCGGGGATCGAGCAGCTGCGGCGGATGCTCACAGGCGCGACGCCGGCGCCGCCGCTCTCGCGCCTGACCGGGATGCACGTCGAGGCCGTCGCGGACGGCTCGGCGACGTTCACGATGCCGCTCAGCCGCTGGCTTCAGAGCGCCGACGGGTCGATCCCGCCCGGGGCGTTGGCGATTGTGGCCGATGCGGCGATGGCCTGCGCGATCCTGACCTTGCTGCCCGCCCGGACGCCGCTGACGACGTCCGAGTTGGCGCTGCGCGTCGTGCGCCCGGTCCAGGCGGGCGGCTCGATCCGGGCCACGGCCAGCGTCATCTCGCTCGGGTCGCCGGTGGCGCTGGCAGAGGCGAGCCTGCACGACGAGCAGGGCGTGTTGATCGGCCACGGGAGCTCACTGTGCATCACGCTCCCAGGCGCCTCGATCGCGGATCTGGCTGGGCACCCACCAGCGACCGCCGACGGCCCGGATCCCTGGCAGCGCGAGCCGCCCGCGGCCGAACAGCCACCGCTGTACCGCCTCACAGGCCTCGCGGCGGCCGGCACGGACGGTTCCGCGGTCCAATTCACGCTCCCGGCCAGTCCGTGGTTTCAGGCGCCGCCGCCGGGCCGCGTCCAGGGCGGCATCGTCGCCCTGCTGGCCGATGCCGCGCTTGCCGGGGCCGTCCGCAACGGGAGCCCGGCCGCGATCGTCTACACGCCAATGGAGTTCAAGCTCAACTACCTGCGGCCGCTAGCCAGTGACGGCCGAACCGTGCGCGCGAGCGGACGCCTAGTGCACTCCGGGCGCCGGATTGCGGTCGCGAGCGCCGAGGTGGTGGACGCCGATGGGCGCCCGATCGCGGTCGCATCCGGGTCGGGTCTGCTGGCCGTCAGCGAATGAGCCTGGTCAACACGCTGGAGTCGACCTCGCAAACGCGGTGCTGTCGACACCTGGATCGCCGAGCTCAAGCCGCGAGCCGAACGAAATCGTCATCAGCGCGCCCCCGTCGGGCGCGTTGGTCGCCTGGACGTAGCCGCCCTGGGCCTCGGCGGCTTGGCGGACGATCGCCAGCCCGAGCCCGGACCCCGGCTTCGAGCGCGCGTCGCGGGCGCGATGGAAGCGATCGAACACGAACGGCAGGTCCTGCACCTGGAAACCCGGCCCGTGGTCGCGGACCGTCAGCGTCCCGTCGCGCAGCTCGACCTCGATCGTCGCGCCCGGCGGGCTCCACTTGACCGCATTGTCGAGCAGGTTCGCGACCGCCCGCGCGATCCGGTCGGCCTCGCCGCTGACCAGCGTCGGCTCGAGCGTCGTGGCCACGGCCAGCTGGGGCGCCCGGCGCCGCGTCCGCTCGATCGCGGCTGCGACGACCTCATCGACGCGGACGTCACCGGGCTCGCCGCTGGGCTTGGTCCCCCGCGCCAGCTCGACCACATCGCCGACCAGCGCCGTAAGCTCATCGAGCTCCTCGATCACGTCGGCCCGCAGCGCCTCGCGGTCCTCGGGGCCGAGCAGCTGCTCGTCGCGCATCAGCTGCAGGTTGGCGCGGATCGTCGCGATCGGCGTGCGCAGCTCATGCGATGCGTCGGCGACCAGGTTGCGCTGCGCCCGGACTGAGCTGTCGAGCGCGTCGAGCGTGCGGTTGAACGTCTGCGCCAGCCGCGCGAGCTCGTCGCCACCTTGGACGTCGACGCGCTCGTGCTCGATCCGCTCGGGGTTGATCGCGATCGCCTCGGTCTGGCGGGTGAAGCGCGCGATCGGCGCAAGCGCAGTGCGGGCCACGAGCAGCCCCAGCACCCCGGCCAGCAGGATTCCCCCCGCCGAGATCAGCGCCAGCAGCAGCAACTGGTTGCGCAACGCGTTTTCGACGTCCGTCAGCGGCAGGGCGACCAGCAGCGCGCCGCGCCAGCCGATACCGGTCGCCAGCACGCGGATCCGGTGCCCGCCGATGGACTCGTCCGCGTAGTAGCCGCCGCGGCCGCTCGCGGCGAGCGCCTTCGCACGAGCGTCGACCGGGAGCCGCTGGCTCTGCCCCGACGGCGAATAGCTGCCGCCGTTGCGGTAGACGAGCGTCACGATCCCGGGCGCGCCGCCGAACGCCGGACCGTTGCGGTCATCGAACCCAAGCCCCTCGTCGCGGTCGTCGGGGTCGCCGGGAGAGAAGAACCCCCCTCCGGTGCGGCTTTGAGGCTGGCCGCCAGGACCGCCGTTCGGGCCCGGTCCCGGCCCGCCGCCCCCACCACCGGACGCTGGCAGCACGGACCCGGTCAGGCTCTGCAACGACTGGTCGAGCTGTCCCTGGAGCTGCGTTCGCGTTCCCTCGTAGGCCGAGAATGCGACCGCGATCACGGCCAGCGCGACCGCTGCCCCGGCCGCAAGTCCCATTCGCGCCCGCAGACTCACTCGCTCGGCTCCCGTAGCGCGTATCCGACCCCGCGCACCGTGTGGATCAGTGGCCGCGCTCCGGCATCCTCAAGCTTGCGGCGCAGGTACCCGACGTACACGCGAAGCGCGTTTGAGGTCGGACCGAAGTCATAGCCCCAGACGCGGTCGTAGATCAGCGCATGGGGCAGCACTCGCCGCGGGTTGAGCATCAGCAACTCGAGCAGCTGGTACTCGGTCCGGGTCAGCTCGACAAACGTGTCCTGGACGATCACGCCGTGGCGGGCGGGGTCGAGCCGCAGCTCCCCGAACGACAGACCCCCGTCGACGTCTCCTTCGCCACCTGCGCGGCGCAGCAGCGCCCGGATCCGGGCCTTGAGCTCGTCGATGTCGAACGGCTTGACGAGGTAGTCGTCGGCGCCCGCGTCGAGCCCGTCGATCCGGTCCGAGACGGCATCGCGCGCGGTCAGCATCAGGATCGGGACTCGGTTACCCTCGCGTCGCAGCAGCCGGCACACCTCGAGCCCGTCGATGTCCGGCAGCCCGATGTCGAGCACCACCGCATCCGGGACGGTGCCGGCGACCTCTGACAGCGCCTGTGCCCCGTTTTCCGCCAGCCGAACCTCGTAGCCCGACAGCGTCAGCGTGCGGCGCAGGACGTCGCGCAGGCCGCGGTCATCGTCGACAACCAACAATCGCATCGTGTAACTGATTGTCGCCGCTGACAGAGCGCTGGCGCGCGAACTCCTACGTTGCGCTTAGACGGCCGCGGTCGCGCAGCACGGCGCCGAGGATGCCGTTGACGAACGCCGGCGCCTCCGCGCCGCAGAACCGCTTAGCGGTCTCGACCGCCTCGTCGATCGCGCCTTCGGCCGGGATCTCGTGTTCCCCGCCCAGCTCGTCGGCGTGCAGGATCTCGACCAGCCCAACGCGCAGGATCGAGCGCTCGAGCGGCGCGATCCGCTCGAGCGACCAGCCGCTCGAATAGGTCCGGATCAGGTCGTCGAGCTCGGGCTGGTGGGCGCGCACGAGGCCCGCGAGCTCGCGCGTGAACGGCCGCACGTCGCCTGTGAACGTCTCGTCGAGCGGCCGGCCGAGCAGATCGCTCTGGTACAGCGCCCAGACGGCGGCACGGCGCTGCTCAGAGCGACGCATACGACTCGTTTTCAGGCGCGCGAGACGTACTCGCCTGACCGGGTGTCGACGCGCACAACGTCGCCGACGTTGACGAACAGCGGCACCTGAATGCGCGCCCCGGTCTCAAGCACGGCCGGCTTGGTGCCGCCACCCGACGCGGTATCGCCGCGCACGCCGGGCTCAGCTTCCGACACCGCAAGGTCGATCGCGCTCGGAAGCTGGACGTCGGCCGGCTGCCCGTCGATGTAGAGCAGCTCGATCTCCTCGGAGTCCTTCATGAACCGCAGCGCATCGGCGAGCGTCGCCTCCGGGATCGTCAGCTGTTCGTAGCTCTGGGTGTCCATGAAGTGCGCGTCGGTGCCGTCGCGGTACAGAAACTGCATCCGGCGAACCTCGGTGCGCACGCTGCGGAACTTCTCGCCGGCCCGAAACGTCCGGTCGATCACGGCTCCGTCGCTTGCGCGCCGCAGCTTGGTTCGCACGAACGCGCCCCCCTTGCCGGGCTTGACGTGCTGAAACTCGATGATCTTGAAGATCGTCCCGTCAACGTCGATGTGGTTTCCGTTGCGAAACTGGTTGGTCGACAGCATCGGCGTGCCAGTCTAGAAGCGCTCAGCCGGTGACCAGCAGCTGCTTGTCAAGCGAGCTCAGGATCTCGCACCCCTGCTCGCCGACCACGACCAGATCCTCGATCCGGACCCCGAGCCGGCCCGGCAGGTAAACACCGGGCTCGACCGTGACCACGTTGCCGCTTTGTAGCTCGTCGTCCGAGCGCGTGGATAGCCGCGGCGCCTCGTGGATCTCAGCCCCGACGCCGTGACCGAGTCCGTGGCCGAAGTGGTCGCCGTGGCCGGCCGCCTCGATCACAGTCCGCGCCGCGGCGTCGACCTCGCGACCGCCGGCGCCAGCTTGGACCGCGTCGATGCCGGCCAGCTCGGCCGCCAGCACGAGCTCGTAGACCTCGCGGGCCTCATCGGTCGGTTCGCCGGTCGCGACCGTGCGCGTGCAGTCAGAGCAGTAGCCGTCGACCTCGGCGCCCCAATCGATTACGACCATCTCCCCCGTTCCGACCTCGACGTCGCGCGGCTGGGCGTGCGGAAGCGCGCCGTGCGGACCGGCGGCGACGATCGAATCAAACGCCGGTCGCTGCGCCCCCTGGGCGCGCATCGCCTGCTCGAGCGCGTCGGCGAGCTCACGTTCTGTCCGGCCGACGAGGCCCTGCTCGAGGAGCTGCGCCAGCGCCGCATCGGCAGCGCCGGCGGCGGTGCGGATCCGCGCGATTTCGTCGGCGTCCTTGACGACGCGCAGGCGCTCGATGAGCCCGCCGGCGCACACGAGCTCGATGCGCTCGGGCAACAGCTCGCGCAGCCGCGTGTGCTGGCGGACGGTGATGTTCGTGTCATCGAACCCGAGGCGCAGCTCGCCGTCCGGCAGTAGCTCCTCGAGCGCGTCGAATAGCTCCTGCTGATCGCGCCGGCGCTCGTAGCTGGGATCGACCTCGGCCGCCGCTTGCTCGACGTAGCGGAAATCGGTCACGAACACGCGCCTGTCGGGGCCGATCAGCGCCAGCCCGTTGCTGCCGGTGTAGCCGGTCATGTAACGGACGTTGACCAGTGACGTGACCAGCAGCAGGTCGACCCCCTCGGCCGGCAGCAGCTGGACCAGGCGCTCAGCGCGATCGCGCATCTATGAGTTCCTTTCGCATCAGTTCGAGCGCCTCACGGTAGCCGCCCGGGCCTTTGCCCGCGATGCGGCCGATACAGAGTTCGCGGATCACCGACTCCCGGCGCCACGGCTCGCGCGCGTCGACGTTGGAGAGGTGGACCTCGACCGCAGGCAGGCCGGTGAACTCGAGCGCGTCCCGGATCGCGTAGGAGTAGTGCGTCCAGGCGCCCGGGTTGAGGACGATCCCGTCGGCAAGCTCCCGCAGGCCATGCAGGTGCTCGACGAACTCGCCTTCGTGATTGGTCACAAAGAAGCGCGTCTTGAGACCCAGCTCGGCGGCCGCGTCGGAGATCTGAACCTCGAGCGCTGTCAGCGTCAGCTCGCCGTAGTGCTGAGGGTCGCGGCGTCCGAGCTGGTCGAGGTTGACGCCGTGCATGACCTCGACGCGATTGCGTGCTTCCGCCATCCGCTCAGCTTGCCAGTTCGCGGACCGCCGCAATCAGGTCCCGCGGCGCGACCGTGCTCCCCGGGCGCGGGTCGCCCGGCTCTGGCAGCAGCACGAACGGCACCGGCCCCTCCCCCACTCGTTTCTTGTCGCGCGCGGTCGCCATCACGACCGCGTCGGGATCGACGCCGCTCATCGTGGTCGGCAGCCCGCGAGCTGCGAGCAGCTCCGCAACTTCGTCGCGCAGCGCCCCGTGACCGGACAGCCGCAGCGCCGCGAGCAGGCCGAGCGCGACCGCCTCACCATGCCTGTAGTTCGCATAGCCGGTGACCGTCTCGATCGCGTGGCCGACCGTGTGGCCGAGGTTCAGCACCTGTCGGAGATTGTCGTCGCGTTCGTCGCGCGCGACGATCCGCAGCTTGCAGCGGGCGCAGGCGGCGATCACCCGGGGGTCAGCCGGATCGCCACCGGAGCGGACCGCGTCCCAGAGGCGGCCGCCGGCGATCAGCGCAGTCTTGACGACCTCCGCGTAGCCGGCCGCGAGCTCGGCCGGCGGCAGTGTCGCCAACACGTCGGTATCGGCGATCACGGCCTCCGGCTGGTGGTAGGCGCCGACGTAGTTCTTCGCCTGCTCGAGATCGACGCCGGTCTTGCCGCCGTACGCCGAGTCGACCTGAGCGACCAGCGTCGTCGGTACCTGCACGTAGCGCACGCCGCGCTGGAAGGTGGCGGCGCAGAACCCCGCCAGATCGCCGACCACGCCGCCGCCGAGCGCGACGACCACGTCGGCGCGCGTCATCCCGGCACGCGCGAGCTCCGACCAGACGATCTCGGCGTGGGCGATCGTCTTCGATTGCTCGCCGGGCATGATCGCGACGCGGCCGTCGTGCGGGCTCAGAGCCGGAGCGGACCCGTACAGCCGCCCAACGGCGCCGTCGGTGACCAGGAAGCGCCGTCCCGGCACCGTCGCCGGCCAGAACGGGCGCTCGGCCAGCAGCCCGGGCGAGATGTAGGCGGGGTAGTCGCGCGAGGCGGTCGTCGCCCACAGCATCAGCGCGCCGGCGGGCAGGCCCTCAGCCGCGCTGAGCACCGCCGCCATCCGGTGTGAGCGCTCGTGACCGACGACGATCCCGGCCAGCTCCTCGTACAGCGGCTCGCGCTCGCTGTACAGCCGCTCGAACTCGCCGCGGTCGGCGGCGAGCGGTCGGCCGGTCCCCACGCAGCGCAGCCAGGCTGTCGCGCAGTCGACGTCGATCCAGACCACCAGGTGATCGGCCAGCGCGGCGCGCACCGCCGGCGAGCCGACGGCGCCCCCGCCCAGCGCCACCACGCGCGTCCCCGGGGCGCTCAGCAACTCGAGCGTCACGCGCTCCTCGACCGCCCGGAACGCCGGCTCTCCGTCCTCGGCGAACACTCGGTCGACGGGCTTGCCGAGCCGCTGCTCGATCACGTGGTCGACATCGACCGCGCTGGAGCCGAGCGCGTCGGCTGCGCTGCGCGCCGCGGTCGACTTGCCGGCGCCCATGAAGCCGATCATCGCCACCACGCGGCGCTCGCCGCCCGGCACGTCGGCGAGTCTCAGTCCCGTTGCCATCCGATCCGTCGCTTGTAGGCGTGTAGCGCATCGCGGACGTCGTCAATGTGGTCACCGCCGAATTTCCGCCGGTAGGCGTCGGCGAGCACGAACGCGACCATCGCCTCGCCGACAACCCCGGCCGCCGGGACGGTGCACGAATCGGTCCGCTCGCGCAGCGCCTCGGCCGGCTCGTGTGTGGCGATGTCGACCGACCGCAGCGGCTTGGTGAGCGTCGGCAGCGGCTTCATCGCGCCACGGACGACGAGCGGCTCGCCGGTCGTCATGCCGCCCTCCAGCCCGCCAGCGTGGTTGCTCTGACGCCAGAAGCCGCGCTCGTCGTCGTAGAAGATCTCGTCATGGGCCTGCGAGCCGGGCAGGCCGGCCACCTCCAGCCCATCGCCGATCGACACCGCCTTGACGGCCTGGATCGAGAGGACCGCCTGGCCGAGTGAGCCGTCGAGTCGCTCCCGCCACGAGACGTGCGAGCCGAGCCCTGGCACGAGCCCAAACGCGCGGACCTCGAACACGCCACCGAGTGACTCATTGAGCTTGCGCAGCCGGTCGATCTCGGCGACCATCGCGCGCCCGGCCTCCGGGTCGAGGCAGCGGACCGGCGACTCGTCGACGGCGTCGAAGTCGGCGGGCGTCAGATCGTCGCGCCGCGGGGCGCTGACGCTCGTGATCTGGATCACGTGCGAGTGGACGGTGACGCCGAGCGCGGCCAGAAACTGCTTTGCTACCGCGCCGCCGGCGACGCGAGCCGCCGTCTCGCGAGCGCTTGCCCGCTCGAGCACATCGCGGACGTCGCTCAAGCCGTACTTCTGTGTCCCGACCAGGTCCGCGTGGCCCGGCCGCGGGAGGTGTACCTCGTCGATCGCCTCCTCGACCGGCCACGGGTTCATCCGCACCTCCCAGTTGGCGTAGTCGCGGTTGACTACCTCGAGCGCAATCGGGCCGCCGAGCGTGCGGCCGTGGCGGACGCCACCGGTGACGTTGGCCTTGTCGCGTTCGATCTTCATCCGCCCGCCGCGTCCGTGGCCGAGCTGGCGGCGGCCGAGGTCGCGGTCGATCGCTTCGCGGTCGAGCGCGAGCCCGGCTGGCAGACCCTCGATGATGCAGGTCAGGCCGGGGCCGTGCGACTCGCCCGCCGTCGTCAGGTGCAGGGCCACGTTGGCTATTCCTCGGCTGCCGGAGACCCCGCCTCAGCCGGCGCCTCCTGGGCATCCAGGCCGGGGATGAACTCGCCCGTGCCCTTGCACCAGGGGCAGACGACCTCGTGCGGCGTGCCCCCGAGGCCCGAGGTCAGCTTCCCGGTCCCGCGGCACGGGGTGCAGACCGCCGATCGCGCCTCTTCCGTCCGGCCCGGGGTCATCGCTTGACCGCGACCAAGACGCCGTCACCGACCGGCGTCACCGTGCCGGCAAGGTCCGGATGCCCCAGCAGACGCTGGTTGAACTCGCGGGCGCCCGACGCCCGCTCCGAGCGGTCGCTCTCGTCGGCGACCGAGCCGCCGCGCAGAACGTTGTCGACGACCAGCACCGCGCCCGGCACAAGCAGCGGCATGACGAGCTCGAAGTACTCGCCGTACTGGGCCTTGATGCCGTCCAGGAATGCGAAGTCGAAACCCGGCTCGAGCGAGCCCAGACCCTCGCGGGCGTCCTGAAGACGCAGGTCGGCGCGATCCTGAAAGCCGGCGCGCTGCAGGTAGTCGCGCGCCGCCTTGTGGCGATCGGGATCGATCTCGAACGAGACGATCGTGCCGCCATCGGCGAGACCGCGGGCGATGTACAGCGTCGAGACGCCGATCGCGGTCCCGACCTCAAGCGCGCGGCGGGCGCCGCTGGCGAGCGCCAGCACTCCGAGCAGCGCGCCGGTGCTGGGGACGACGATCGGTATCCGATCGCGGTCCCCGTGGGCCTCCATCTCGGCGAGCAACGGATCCGGGGCCGGACGGATCCGGTCGAGGTACGAACTTATCTGGTCAGTGACGATCACCGCTCGCACCATACAAACCGGCCGCCGTGCGCATCGCCCCGGTCGGCGCCGGCCGGCCCGTGAACTGCTCAAAGCTGAGCGCGCCTTGCCCGACCAGCAGCTCGAGCCCGTCGACGGTCGGGAGCTCGTGCCGGCGCGCGTGGCGGATCAGGGCCGTCCCGCCAGGCGTGTAGACGAAGTCGACCACGCAGGCGAACGCGGTCACGTCGCCGGCCGCGATCGGTAGCGAGTCTGAGCCGTCGAGCCCGACGCTCGTGCAGTTGATCAGCAGATCCGCAGCGGTCGGCTCCGCGACCGCCGTGCCGCCGAGCTGCTGCGACAGCTCGCGGGCGCGCTCGGGCGTGCGGTTCCAGACGCGGATCGCGCCTGCGCCCGCGTCGCGCAGCGCCCAGACGGCGGCGCGCGCCGCGCCTCCGGCACCCAGCACGAGCGCCGAGGCGCCGGCGACGTCGAGCGGCAGCGCCGCGATCAGCGCCGGCGCATCGGTGTTGTCGGCCACGATCTGATCCGATTCGAACGTGATCGTGTTGGCGGCGCCGATCGCGCGGGCGCGCTCCGTTGGCGCGCTCGCCAGCGCAAGCGCGGCCTGCTTGTGCGGGATTGTGACGTTGGCGCCGCGAAAGCCTGCCGCCGGCAGCGCCTTCACGACCTCGGCCAGCAGCGGCGGCGGCACGGGGAGCAGCTGGTAGCGCCAGCGTTCGAGGCCGGCCGCCCTCAGGGCCGCATTCTGAATCGCGGGCGAGCGGCTGTGGCTGACCGGCCACCCGAGCACGCCGAGACGCGTGTGTCTCGGATCAGTCGCGCCCACGACCCATCACCCTCAGATCGCTACTTGTGCTTGCAGCTGGCGGCCGGATTCTGGCTGCCCTGCGAGAGGAACTGCGAGTAGGTCGAGGCGTACACGGCTCCCCTCCCGCACGGGCGCGTGAAGAAGAACAGGTAGTTGGTATGTGCCGGATGCGCCGCCGCCTCGATCGCCGCGAGGCCCGGGCTGTCGATCGGAGTCGGCGGCAGCCCGAGATGCGTATGGGTGTTCCACGGAGAGCTCGAGTGCAGCTGCGAGACAGTCAGCGGGCGGGTGTAGTTGCCCGTCGCATACCGCGTCGTCGAGTCGAACTGGAGCATCATCCCGTTCGCCAGCCGGTTGTAGATCACCGACGCGACCAGCGGCCGGTCGCGGGCGGTCGCCGCCTCCGCCTGGATCAGTGAGGCGATCGTGAGCACGTCGTACGGCGTCAGGTGCCTGCTGCGCGCGTAGTTGAGGTTGACCCGGGCGAACTGCTGCTTGAACGTGCGCAGCTGATCGTCGGCCAATGCCGAGACCTTGATCGGTTCGACGAGGTCGTAGGTGTCGGGGAACAGGAACCCCTCGAGCGTCACCGGGGCTCGCTTGAGGCCGTAATGGCCTGGATCGATCAGCGGCGACTTGCGAGTTGCGGCGAGATAGCTGCCGTGTACGCCCTGGGCATGCAGCAGCGCGTCGACCGAGCGACGCGTCTGGCCCTCGGTGATCGTGATCTGTGTCACCTTGGCAGCCGGTGGCGCCTTCGTCAGCGCCGTCAGTGCCGCGCTGTACGTCATCCCCTGCTGGAGGTGGTAGATCCCCGACCGCAGGTCGCCTCGCTCGCCGTCGAGCGTCGCGCGCAGCTCGAAGAACAGGCTCGAGGGGATGACACCGTC
>JBKQJQ010000150.1:0-3309 GCA_052147875.1 Solirubrobacteraceae bacterium
CGCTGCGGCTGTTCATCACCTCGATGCAGAATCGCGTTCGCCCGACGGTCAGCTCGCGCGAGATCGGGCTCGCCGAGGCGCTGCCGATCGTGCCGATCGTGGCGGTCATCCTCGTGCTGGCGTTCTATCCGCAGTTCGGGCTCAAGCGCTCGGAGCTGTCGGCCACAGGCGCGGTCGCCCCAGCGGCGGTGGCGCAGCGTGTTGCCGCAACCGACCACGTGACGATCGCGGCGGCCAGACCATGACCGCCGTCGTCCGTTACGCGGTCGTGGTCCACCACTTCAAGGGTCCCCACATCGACTGGCTGTCGTTCTCGCCGCTACTCGCGCTTGCGGTCGGCGCGCTGCTGGTGTTGATGGTGGGGCTGCTGCGCAACGCGTTCGCTCGCGAGCGGGTGGTGCCGTTTTTGACGCTCGCGACCCTGGCGGTGTCGCTCGGCTTCCAGATCGCGCGCTTCCACCACCCGGCCTCGATCATCTCCGGCGCGCTGCGGATCGACGACCTGGCGCTGATCCTCGACATGATGTTCTGCGTCGCGGCGATCGCCTGCGTGTTCGTCTCGCTGCCGACCCGCGCGCCCGCATCCGCCGGCCACGGCGAATACCACTCGCTGCTGCTGTTCAGCGTTTTCGGGATGGCGGTGCTGGTCTCGGCCCAGAACCTGGTCACGGTGTTCGTCGGCTTCGAATTGCTGTCGATCCCGCTGTACATCCTGTGCGCGTCTGAATTCATGCGCGAGGGCTCGCTCGAATCGGGGCTCAAATACCTGGTGATCGGATCCGTCGGCTCGGCGACGCTCGTCTATGGGCTGGCTATGATCTTCGGCTCGACCGGCGCGATGCAGTTTCAGACGATCGCCAATGCGATCTCCCAGGGCCAGATCGCCGGTGGCCTGCTGGGCGATCCGATGATGCTGACCGGCCTGGGGCTGGTGATCGTCGGGTTCGCGTTCAAGGCCAGTGTGGCGCCGTTTCACCAGTGGACGCCGGACGTCTACGAGGGCGCACCTACCCCGATCACCGCGTTCATGGCAACTGCCACCAAGGCGGCAGCGTTCGGCGTCCTGCTGCGGTTCTTCGACGTCGCCGTGATCGGCGCCCAGGACACATGGGCGCCCGCCTTGGCGGCGATCGCCGCGATCTCGATCCTGGTCGGCAACGTCGGCGCGCTCGGGCAGTCGTCGCTGAAGCGGATGCTCGGCTACTCGAGCGTCGCGCAGGCGGGCTACATGCTCGCCGGCGTGGTCGTCGGCAGCCGGCTCGGCGTCGACGCCACCGTGCTCTACCTGGCCGTGTACGTGTTCATGAACCTGGCGGCGTTCGCGGTCATCATCGGGGCCCAATCGATGCGTGCCGATGGCGACGACATCTCGTCGCTGGCCGGCTTCGGCGCCAGCCAGCCATGGCTCGCGTGGCCGATGACAATCGCGATGTTGGCGCTCGCCGGGATCCCGGGCACGGCCGGCTTCATTGGCAAGTTCCAGCTGATCCACGCGCTCGTCAACGGTGACTACACGTGGCTCGGGATCGTGCTCGTGATCGGCTCGATGATCTCGCTCGGCTACTACCTGCGGGTGATCGCGGTGATGTGGATGAGCCCGGCGGCGCCCGTGCCGGTGGCGGCGACCGCCGCGGGCGGCCTGGCGCCGATCGCGGGCGGCTCGTCCGAGGCCGACGCGCTGCTGGACAGCGAGCCAGCCAAGCCGGCGCTGCCGCTCGAGGTGGCAGTCGTCGCGGTCGTGTTCGCGGCCGCGAGCGTGTTCTTCGGCATCTTCCCCGACCCGCTGTTCAACTTCGTCGCGCACGCCGGGCAGTCATTGCTCGGGATCTTCTAACGATCGCCTGTAACAACCCGTGCGAGGGACTTTGGGCGGGACTCTTGTTCGATCGTATGCCATATAGGCGTAGGATCGAACTCGACCTCCAGTTGGCCGCCCTCGCGGAGTTCGGTTAGACCCTATGGCGTGGGCGCCCGGTTGCACGGGTTGCCTGCCGGGCTGAGTGGCCGGACGCTCCTCGCGGGGATTTGTCTGGCCGGAGAGTGGCTCCGGCTGACCCCAAGATGAGTTGAGGAGGTCCGGCCATGACCGGAACGATGACGTGGGTCGGGTTCGATGTCCATGCGCGGTCGTCGCGTGCCGCGGCGATCGATCTGATGAGTGGCGAGTTGACCCGGATGCGGTTCGGTCCGGGGTTCGACGCGCCGGTGGCGTGGCTTGGATCGCTGCCGGGGCCCGTGCGGGCGTGTTATGAGGCGGGCCCGACCGGGTTCGGGTTCTATCGCGCGGCGGTCGCGGCCGGTGTCGGGATGGAGGTGATCGCGCCGGGCAAGACCCCGCGTGGGCGTTCAGACAGGGTGAAGACCGATCGCAAGGACGCGGAGCTGCTCGCTCGGTGTCTGCTGGCCGGATCGCTGACGCCGATTGTTGTTCCACCGCCGGCGGTTGAGGCGGCCCGTGAGCTGGCCCGGGCGCATGACGCTTGCCGCAGGGATCTGATGAATGCTCGCCACCGGGTCTCGAAGATGCTGCTGCGTCATGGCCGGGTGTATCCAAAGCCGTCGACCTGGACCCAGGAGCACCGCCGGTGGCTCGCGCGCCAGCAGTTCCCCGAGCCAGTCAGCGAGCTCGCATACGCCGACCTGGTCGCGTGCGTGGACGGGCTCACTGCCCGCAAGCACGCGCTCGCCCAACGGATCGGAGAGCTCGCGACCGACGAGCAGTGGTGGCCGACCGTCGCCAGGTTGCGCGCGTTCCGCGGCGTGGACACATTGACCGCATTCGCGATCCACCTCGAGCTCGGCGCGAACTGGCATCGGTTCGAAAAAGCGGACCGTGTCGGCAGCTGGCTCGGGCTGACCCCGTCACGCCAGCAGTCCGGCGAGTCCGATCGCCAGGGAGCGATCACCAAGACCGGGTCGACCCTCGCCCGGCGGCTGCTGGTCGAGTCCGCCTGGCACTACGCGCGCGAACCGCGGATCGGCGCGACCCTTCGAAACCGTCAAGCCGGGCAGCCCGACTATGTCCTGCAGATCTCCAACCGCTGCCAGCAGCGTCTGCACCGCGTCTACACACAAATGCGCGCCCGCGGCAAGCCGCACAACGTGACCGTGGTCGCATGCGCCCGCGAGCTGTCCTGTTTCCTCTGGGCCGCCGCGACCTCACCCTAGCCAGCAACCCTCACCACAAGACAGCAGCACCCCCGGCTCAGGAGGCCGGGACGCCGGGCCGACAACGCGGCCGGCACGCGCGATCCGCCTATGAGCAACACCTCTTCGGTGCCACGCTCGTTCTTAGATCAGCGCACCGCC
>JBKQJQ010000151.1:0-4788 GCA_052147875.1 Solirubrobacteraceae bacterium
GGCACCGGCAAGACGATGCTCGCCACAGCCCTCGCGGTCTGCGCGTGTCACCAGGGACGACGCGTCCGGTTCACCACCTTGGCCGCGCTCGCGAACGAACTACAGGAAGCCCAAGGCAACCGCGAACTCGAACGGGTCATCGGGCGCTACGCCCGCACCGAGCTGGTCTGCCTCGACGAGCTTGGCTACCTGGCGCTGCCCGACGGCGCCGCCGAGCTCGTCTTCCAAGTCCTCTCCGAACGACACGAACGCGGCAGCCTGATCATCACGACCAATTTGCCGTTCGGAGAGTGGACCAAGGTGTTCCCCGACCCGCGGCTCGCGAAAGCGGTCGTCGACCGGCTCACCCACCGCGCGCACATCATCGACACCGGCAACGAGAGCTGGCGATTCCGCCACGGCCTCGAACGCCAAGGACGCAAGAAGGCATGACCCCCCCGCCCCGGAGCCGCGCCCGCGGCTATCGCCACTCAGGCACTCGCCCTACGGGCTCGGCCTTCGCGACGACAGCCGCGGCACCGCCCTCCAACAGGGCAATCAGGCAACATCAACACCAACAACAACCCGACGCCAGGTGGGTCCACTTCAAGCCATCGCGCCGGGGCCAGTGCAAGCCATCGTTTCTACCCGCACGTGCTCGGCGCGGATTGAGCGGCTCAGCCCGGTGATGGCTGTCGCGTCTGCGGCTCAGTCCGGACGCGCGACTGCAATGGCGGCGTGCTAACGATCATTTGCGTCGGCAGCTGAGTGCTGGGTCGTTTGAACAAACCAGCGCGGGATGTGCGGCCGGGCTTGCGACGTCCCCGAACCCTGAGCCGAGAGCGCGACCGTGCGGCCTCACCCTCGCTCCAAACGTGTCCCGAACCATGTCCCGAACTCAGCATTTCTGACCGGAAATAACTCGCTCTAACTAGACTGACCTGCCCGTATCTACGACAAAATCCCTGCAAATAGCTGACTTCTAATCCGATGGCCGCAGGTTCGAATCCTGCCGGGGGCATCAGGAAATGGCTGCAAATAGGAATGGCGGCTCGATTCCGGACGTTCTGCACCCGGTTGCGGCTTGGCCGCCAGGGCGGGCCACGCGTCGGCTGAGTCCATGTTAGGTCGCGTGATAGGCTAACCGGAGCGGTGGCTCCGGTTTGTCTTTGCAGAGGTTGTCGATGAGCGCCTCGCCGACTGAGGCGCGGCCGCTGCGCAGCGACGCGCAGCGAAATCGCGAGCGAATCCTCGCCAGCGCCCGCACATTGCTTGCGCGCTACGGCGCAGAGGCGTCGGTAGAGCAGATCACACGGGAGGCCGGGGTTGGGATGGGAACGCTGTATCGCCACTTCCCGACCAAGGAGGCGCTGATCGACGCGGTGCTCGAGGACGCCTTCGCGGATCTGGTGCAGATCGCCGAGCAGGCGGTCGCCGACGAGGACGCCTGGCGCGGGTTGACGATCTTTCTCGAGCGGGCGCTCGCCTTGCACGCCGCCAACCGCGGGCTCAAGGACATGCTCGTCGCCGGCGACCACGGGCGCCAGCGGGCGCGGGCGATGCGAGCGCGGATCCGGCCGCTGTTGGCTGAGCTGATCGATCGCGCGCACGCCCAGGGGGCACTGCGCAATGATTTCACGGCCGAGGACGTCTCGCTGGTGTTCTGGGCCGGCGGGCGGGTGATCGAGGCCTCGGCGGCCGTTGCGCCTGAGCACTGGCGCCGGTATCTCGGCTTTCTGCTTGACGGGCTACGGGGGGAAGCCGCGACGCCGCTACCGGTGCCCCCGCTGACCCCGTCGCAGCTCGCGCGAGCAGCCGGGCGGCGGGAGCAATGAGCGACATGGTCAAACCGCCGGACGAGGTTCCGATCGCCAACCTCAGCCACCGCCGGGTGCTGATCATCATCGGCGCGTTGCTGTTGGGGATGTTTCTGGCGGCTCTCGATCAGACGATCGTCTCGACCGCGCTGCCGACGATCGTCGCCGACCTGCACGGTGCGTCGCACCTCGCCTGGGTCGTCGTCGCCTATCTGCTCGCCGTGACGGTCTCGACGCCGCTGTGGGGCAAGCTCGGTGACCAGTACGGGCGCAAGTTCTTCTTTCAGGCGGCGATCGTGATCTTCCTGTGCGGCTCTGCGCTCTCCGGGCTCAGCCGCAGCATGACCGAGCTGATCGCGTTCCGGGCCCTTCAGGGCCTTGGGGGCGGCGGGCTGATGGTCGGTGCGCAGGCGATCGTCGGAGACGTCGTCTCTCCCCGCGAGCGCGGCCGCTACCAGGGGCTGTTCGGGGCGGTGTTCGGTGTAGCGAGCATCATCGGACCGCTGCTCGGCGGCGTGTTCGTCGATCAGCTCTCCTGGCACTGGATCTTCTACATCAACATTCCGATCGGCGTCGTCGCGCTCGCGGTCGTGGCGATCCAGGTCCCCGGCAACCTTCGCCGGGTGCACCACGTGATCGACTATCTCGGAGCGGCTGTCCTCACGCTCTCAGCGAGCTGCCTGGTGCTGTTCACGAGCCTCGGTGGCACCACGTATCCCTGGGGCTCACCGACGATCATCGGCTTCGGCGCCGTCGGCGCCGTGCTGCTCGGCGTGTTTGTGCTCGTGGAGCGACGCGCGACCGAGCCGGTGCTGCCGCTGCACTTGTTCTCCAACCGTGGCTTCTCGGTCACGAGCCTGGTCGGGTTCATCGTCGGGTTCGCGATGTTCGGCGCGATCGTGTACCTGCCGGTGTTCTTTCAGATCGTGCACGGCGAATCGCCGACGATCTCCGGTCTGCAGCTGTTGCCGCTCCTGGTCGGCCTGATCATCTGCTCCACCGGATCGGGGATCGTGATCAGCAAGACCGGCCGCTACCGGGTATTCCCGATCGTCGGAACCGCGCTCATGACCATCGCGCTCTTGCTCTTGTCGCAGGTTGGGATCGGGACCAGCCTGGTCGTCGCCGCGCTGTACATGTTCGTGCTCGGCGTGGGACTGGGCTGCGTGATGCAGGTGCTCGTGCTGATCGTGCAAAACGCAGTCCCCTACTCCGAGCTCGGAGTCGCCACCTCGGGGGCGACCTTCTTTCGCTCGATCGGGGGATCGTTCGGCACCGCGATCTTCGGCGCCGTCTTCTCAAACGTTCTCGTCGGCAACCTCGTCAAGCATCTCGGCACCGCGAGGCTGCCGCGAGGGCTGTCGAGTGCGAGCGTCACGCCGGCGATCCTGGACAAGCTTCCCGACGCCGTCCATCACGGCATCGCCGCCGCGTACGCGGAGTCGATCCAAACCGTGTTCGTGATCGCCGCTCCAATCGGCTTGATCGCGTTCCTCGCGTCCTGGCTCATACCCCAGGTAGAGCTCCGACGAGGAGTAGGCGCCTCTCCCACCCCAGCAGCGCCATCCGATCACACCGAGCGCGAACCGGTTGCGCCCGAAGAGTACGCCGCAGCGAAGACGAAGCTGCTCAGCGAGACGTAGCTCGACGAGCTGGCGGCCCCGTCCTTAGGTGAAGGTTCGTTTTTGAGACGCCGTTCGGTCCGGGTCCGGACGAACCAGTCAGCGGGCCTCGGGAGCGTCCGACGGTCGATCCCTCGCCGCGTGCGTGGGCGGCCGGACGCCGCGGTGGTGGAGGTGTGGCTTCGTCGGTTGTTCGCGATCGCGGCGATGAGGGTACGACCGTAACGATGCCGGGCTTTACCGACCGATTCGCGTGGAAAGAGATCGCGCACGCGGCGATGCGCGGTGCGATCGCGTCGATGGCAATGACGGGGATGCGCGCCGTGACCGTTTCACTCGGCTTGGTGCAACAGCCTCCGCCGCAGCAGATCGCAGGCGAGGCCCACGGGCCGCGCCGCGCCGCCGTGGAGGTTGTGCACTGGGCGTTTGGCGCGGCGGCGGCCGCGGGCTACGGGGCGCTCCCCCGGTCCTGGCGCACACGTTCCTGGACCGGGCCGACCTACGGTCTATTGATCTGGAGCGCGTTTGAGGCAACGGCGCCACTGCTGAGCCTCCCGCATGCCGAGCAGGCGGGCGTCAAGCAGCGGCTCGCGATCGCCGCGGACCACATCCTCTACGGCTTCGTTCTCGACGAGACACGGCGAGCGCCGCAAACCTAGGTCGCAAGCACGTACGTCCGCTCATGGCCGGCGTCCGCGGGGATCGCTATTCGGACAGCGGTTGCCCGTTGCTCACCCGCTTGCCGCGCGGAGCAGGGGCTCTTGGAGGACTGGCAGATGCCGGTCGCCTATCCAGAGCGGGACTGGGGTTCTCAGCTTGTTCTCGGACGCATATGTAGGCTCGCGTCGTGTCCGGTGAGGCGCATTCCGTCAAGCGTCATCTTCGCGTTGATGCCGAAGGCTATGACGTTCAGATTCGGCGGTTGATTCCGTACTACGATGAGATGATCGCGACGGGTGTGGAGGTGCTCGCAGCGCTCGCTGCGGTCGACGCTCATGTCCTCGATCTGGGCGCCGGCACCGGTGCGCTGTCGGGGGCGGTGCTGGACGGGCTGCCGGGCGCCCGGGTGACGGTGCTTGACGTCGATCCGGACATGCTCGCCGAGGCCCGCCGTCGGCTGGCCGGGTTTGGGGATCGGGTTTCGTTTGAGCAAGCAAGTTTTCTGGATCCGCTGCCGGTGGCCGACGCCGTTGTCGCTTCCCTGGCGTTTCACCATGTCCATGATCTCGAGACCAAGACCGCGCTTTACCGAGCCGTATACGCCGCGCTGTCGCCGCGCGGGGTGCTGTTGAACCTCGATGCCGCGGTGACCGAGGGCGCGCGACTGAGCGGACTGGTGTTTGATCAGACGGCGGAGCGGATGGGCGACC
>JBKQJQ010000152.1:0-4217 GCA_052147875.1 Solirubrobacteraceae bacterium
GCGCGAGTCCGACGACGATTGCACGGCCGCCGGGACGGAGGGCATCCCAGGCCATCCGGATCGTCGCCGCCGAGCCGACCACCTCAAACGCATGGTCGACACCGCCACCGCTGATCGCACTTATCGCAGCGGCGGCATCCGAACTGCTCGCGTCGACCGCATGCGTGGCACCGCGCCGGACCGCGTGCTGCAGCTTGCTCTCGCCGCGGTCGACGGCGATGATCTGCGACGCGCCCGCCAGCCGCGCGGCGGAGATCACCTGCAGGCCGACGCCGCCACAGCCGATCACACACACGCGCTCGCCGATCCGCACCCCGGCTGCATGGCTCACGGCGCCGAAGCCGGTCACGACGCCACAGCCCAGCAGCGCCGCCTGCCAGAGCGGGAGCTCGTCGGGAATCTTGATCACGCCGTTGGCCGAGGCGACCGCATACTGCGCGAAGCACGCGATCCCCAGACCGTGTTGCAACACCGTGCCGTCAGCCGCGCGCAGGCGCGAGCTGCCGTCGAGCATCGTCCCTGCGAAAGAGCGCGCGCCCGCGAGCTCGCAAAGCGTCCGCCGGCCGGCGCGGCAGGCGCCGCACCGACCACACGCTGGCACGAGGCAGAAGACAACGTGGTCTCCGGCGACGAACCCCGACACGTCTTCGCCCACGGCCTCTACCACCCCGGCGCCCTCGTGCCCGAGGACGATCGGCCAGCGGCCGTCTCCCAAGTCTCCGTCGGCGAGGTGGAGGTCGGAGTGGCAGACGCCGGCCGCGGCGACACGAACGAGCACCTCGCCGCGCTCGGGCGGATCGAGCTGCACTTCCTCGACGGCCACCGGCAGGTCCGGTTCGCGCATCACGCTCGCTCGCATCTGCAACGCAGCGCGCGGCGGCTCGACGGCGGTCTCAGTCGCGTCCGCGGACATCAGGCGGGCGTTCTGTCATACGTGGCCAGGCGTGTCAAGCTCAGCTCCCGAACTGGCTTCGCACCGCATCGATCAGCATCAGGGCCGAGCCGCTGAGGTCGCGGCGGCGCGGCAGGCAGAGCGTGATCATGCGCGGGATCAGGATCTCGACGGGCTCGATCCAGGTTAGCGAGGGCTCGATCGCACTGGCCGCCGTCAGGCGATCGATACAGGCGTGGCCGTAGCCCGACGCGACCAGGCGTTGCAGCGCGAGGTTGTCGTCGGTGCGGTAGACGACGCGGGGGTTGATCGCTCGCTGACGCCAAGCCTCCTCGACCTGTAGCTGTGTTCGCCAGCGCCGCGTCCAGGCGACGACGTCGACGCCGTCGAGCATGTCGAACGATGGTGTCTGCGTCCCTGCCAGGTCGCTGTCGCGCCGGGTGAGGATCACCCAGCGATCGTTGAGCAGCGGGATCGACTGGATCCGCTCGTCGGGATCCGGGTTGACGATGAAGGCCATGTCGAGCCTGCCGTCGGCGAGCCGGTTGAAGGTCTGGCCGGTGTCGTGGATCTCCGACAGGATGACCTCGACGTCGGGGCGGTTCTCCCGCAGTGTGCGCAGAGCGCTGGGCAGCAGCTCCGTGGTGGCGGTCTGAAACACGCCGATCCGAAGGGCCGGGCGCTCGCCGCGCTCGATCGCCGCGACGTCGGCACCGAGCGTCTCGAGCTCGGCGAGCACCCGTCGCGCCCGGCGGTATGCGGCGTCGCCGGCGGCGGTCAGCGTGACCGCGCCGCGACCTCCGGGGCGGGTGAACATGGCCGCGTCGAGCGCACGCTCGAGGCTCGCGATCTGGTGCGAGATGGCCGACTGCGTGTATCCGAGCGAGCGGGCGGCGCCGCGAAACGAGCCCTGGTCGGCGACTGACACGAGCGCGCGAAGCGCCCGGAGCTCGACAGCGGTGTGATCAATTGAATCGATCATTACTGCTCAAAATCATCAAGTTACAAACTGCATCGCGCATCGTACTGTCTGTGACCGATGTTGTCCACACTCCAGATCGAGCGCGTACCCCGCCTGCAACGCACCTCTCGAGCCTCCCGGCGCGGCCCACAGCTGCCGCCACGCCAGCTGCTGTGGCTGCTGTATGCGCTGTTCCTGGTGTCCGGCGTGGCGCAGGCGGCGATCGTGCCGCTGCTGCCGCGCCTGGCAGAGGTCTATGACCTGGCCCCGTCCGAGACGGCGCTCCTGCTTGCGCTACCGGGACTGGCGACGCTGGCCGTCTCGGTTCCGGCCGGGCTCGTTGCCGACCGCTTCGGCGCCCGGCGCGCGACGCTCGCCGCGGGGGCCCTGCTGGCCGCCGCGTGCCTGCTGCAGGCGGCGCCGTCGCTCGCGCTGCTCGTCAGCGGTCGCATCCTCTTCGGAGTCGCATTCGGCGTCGTGTGGACGACGGGCATGGCCTGGCTATCGGAGATCGACACGGGCACCAAGGGGGGGAGGCTCGGGCCGTCGGTCACGTGCTCCTCGGTCGGGGTGATGGCGGGTCCGGCTGTTGGCGGAATCCTGGCGCAGCAGGCCGGCCTGAGCGTTCCTTTTCTGTTGATCGCGGCGGTCGCCGCGCTGGTCGTCGCGCCGCTCGCGCTCGGCTCCGGCAACCCGCCAGCCCGCCACGTCGAAGACCCTGAACCGCTCGCCCCGCGCACGTCGGTCCGCTCGCTGCTCGCCCTGATCCGCCGGCCGGGGGTCGCGGCGGCCGCCGGTGGGCTGATCGTGTCGGGCGCCGTGTCGGGCGTCAGTCAGCTCCTGATCACGATCGGGCTGCACAACTACGGACTGACAACCGGGAAGATCGGGCTCGCGTTCACGTCGGCGGCCGTCTGCTACATCGCCGTCAGCGCGTGGACTGTGCGGCTCGGCGAGCGCGCACGGACGATTCGCTTCAACGCAATTGCCACGCTCGCGCTGTCGCTGGCGCTGATCCCGGCACTGCTGGGCGGCGGCCCGCCGGCGCTGGTGCTGGCGCTGCTGTTGACCGCGATCCCGCGGGCGGTGGTTGGGACCGTGGCCTACTCGCTCGCGGCCCAGGACGGCAACGAGTGCAGCGAGGGGTTCGTGTTCGGGATGGTCAACGGCGCCTGGGCGGCGGCGATGGTCGTGATGCCGCTGCTGGCCGGCGCGGTCGATCAACGGGGAGGCATCCAGGCTGGTTTCCTGGCCGTGATCATCCCCACCTGCGCGCTCGCCTGCTGGTTGGTGGCGCGGTCGAGCCCGACGCGCCGCCGGTTGGCATTCCGGACCCGCTGGTAGCTATTCGCCCGACGCTGCCGGAGCCGCGCGCGACTCGTCGGAGCCGTCCGTGACCTGGAGCTCGCGAAGCTCGGCCAGCGGGATGTGGCAGCGGATCCCGTGCCCGGGCTCCTCCTCGCGCAGCTCGGGCTCACTCGTTTCGCAGATCGAGCCGATCTTGCGCTGGCAGCGAGTGTGGAACACGCACCCGCTCGGCGGATTGGCGGCGCTCGGGATCTCGCCCTCGAGCCGGATTCGCTCCTTGACGGAGTCGTCGAGCGTCGGGACGGCCGACAGCAATGCCTCGGTGTACGGGTGATGAGGAGCACTGAAGACCTGGTCGGCGGGGCCGAGCTCCATCACGCGCCCGAGGTACAAGACCGCGATCCGGTCTGACAGGTAGCGGACCACGCCGAGGTCGTGGCTGATGAACAGGTACGACACATCCTCGCGATGCTGGAGGTCGGTGAGCAGGTTGAGGATCGCGGCCTGGACTGAGACGTCGAGCGCCGAGGTCGGCTCGTCGCAAACGACGACCTCTGGATCGCCGGCGAACGCGCGCGCGATCGCGACGCGCTGCTTGAGCCCGCCCGACAGCTGGGCCGGTTTCATCGCGAGGTGGCGCTCGGAAAGTCGCACATCGGAGATCAGCTTCTTCAGTCGCGCAAGCATCGCGTCGCCGCTGTAGCCACCGAGCTTGGTCAGCGCGCGCGACAGCAGGCGCCTGACCGAGTGACGCCGGTTGAGCGCCGAGTCCGGGTTCTGGAAGACGATCTGGAGCGCCTTCTTCTGCTCGCGTGAGCGCTTCGGGGCGGTGCCCGGCAGCGGCTTGCCATCGAACTCGAGCGTGGCGCCGTCGTCGGGGTCGGTCAGGCCCAGCAGCACCCGGGCGAAGGTGGTCTTGCCGCTCCCGGACTCGCCGACCAGCCCCAGCGTCTCACCCTTGCGGACCTCGAGACTGACGTCGACCAGGCCGTGAATCGTCTCCCCGGCCATGCTGAACGTCTTCGAGACGTCCGTCGCCGAGATCAGCGTCGGAGC
>JBKQJQ010000153.1:0-3551 GCA_052147875.1 Solirubrobacteraceae bacterium
GACATAGGCGTGGGCGTGGAGCGCCGCAAGCACACCGACTGGCAGGAGCCATAGCAGTCGGCGGGGATCATGCGGCCGTCGCCGGGGAGCACACACCATGACCAATAAGCACGCGATCGGGACGAGCATCCTCGCCGGCCCCACCGGTTGAATGTGTTCGCCGATTGGGGTGAAAGCGATGAGCACCGCGAGTCCACCGACCGCGGCGATTCGCTCATACCCGACAAGCGCACACGCCACGATCGCCACCAGCACCACTTCCTGGATAAACAATCGCTGCGTCGGACCCGTGATGACCTGCGTGTTCAGGGCACTGACCAGCCACAGCATCAAGAAGATCAGCACCGCCTGGCAGCACGCGTCGGCGATCAGCCGGCGGGTTCTCGCTCGCGCGGCGAGCGCCCGGCGCTCACGCAGCCCGCCGAGCACGAGCGACCCGCTCTCGCGCACAAGCGCCCGGTTGGATTGCTCACCGGCGTCCAGCAGCATCCCCAGCATCTCCGGCCCACGCGCCTGGCGCACCGCGGGCGGGTAGGCCCGTAACGCGGCCTGGCCGATCCGCTCGCGGATCACGTGAGCGCCGCCTCCGAGGTCGCCCGCAGGCGGCTCGAGACCGCTCTGGCGGCGTGCGCCAGTCGCGCTGCCTCGTCGGCCAACAGCACCCTGCCGGCCGGCGTCAGGGTGTAATCGCGGCGCTGGCGGCCACCCTCCACATACGGCTCACCGGCGGTCACCAACGACTCTGAGAGCGCGCGTTCCAGCAGCGCGTACAGCGTTCCGGTCGAGAGCCGCACCCGCCCGCCCGAGAGCTCGCGGGCGCGCCGCGCAATCGCGTAGCCGTGCAACGGACCATCGATCAGCGCCGCGAGCGCGAAATAACTCGGTGGGCGAAGCTCCACACCCACACCATAGGTCGACAGCCAACCTATTGTCAAGCTCGCGGCCCAGCGGCCGCAGAAAAGCTTCCTGAGCGCAGACGGCAGACGTGCCCTCACGAACCGCCTCCCGCGCCGCCCGGCGGGGACGAGCCCGCACTGGCGACGCTCGACTGCTCACCGAAGCCGTTGTCCAGACTCTTGCAGGCCGCCTCGGCCTTCTGGAACGCCGGCGAGCTCTGGTCGATGCCGGCCGAGCTGTTGACCTGGATCACTCCTCGACCGTTCGGATCAGGAAAGTCAGGCACGCCGCTTGACCGCATGCACCTGGCGTACTTGAGCGCCGCGGCATTGGCCGCCGCCTTCTCGGCGGACGTATGCAGGAGGTCGGGCAAGTCCTTCTTGCACACCTGGTGAGCCGCCCGGAACGCCGGTGACTGGGGGTTGACATTGCCCGCATCAAAGGTCCAGCTGGGCAGGCCGTTGGACCCGACCGTCGGGTCGGGAAAGTCGATGACCCCATGAGAGCGCATGCAGCCGGAGAACCTGACCGCCATCGCCTCCGCCGACGCTGACGCGCCCGGACTCGAACAGCCCGAGGGCGAACAGCCGGAAATCGCCGAGCTCGCGGGGTTCGACGAGGCCTGGGGGGACCCGCCCCCGCACGCGGTCAACCCGATCCCAACGGCGACGAGAGCGGCGAGCGGCCCAGCCGACCGCCAACGACGACGCCGGCCCCTCAACGTCTGAGTGGACGTTCGTTCTGCGCTTAGACGACGAACCTCCACGACGCGGACGATACATCGATCATCAACCTGTTGTCAAACGACATATTGGTGTGCAACCTAAACGGCCACCCCGGCGCCCTTCCAGGGGCGCATTCCACCCGAAGTCCACCGGTCAGACCATCACTGCGCCACCGATCGGCGCGATGACTGCTCGGTGACGAAGGGAAGCCCGTTGACGTCAGCGCCGCGCCGTCGCTGCTGTTCGTTTCAGCTGCGACGGTCGAGCCGAATGTATTCCCGTCTGTGGTTGACGGCACGACGCTACTTTCACGTCATTGCCTACCGAGAAGGTCGGACAGTCCCAGCAGGGCCGGCGTGTGGTCTCGCGGGCGTTGGCTAGAGGGCGCCGATGCGGTCGGGTGGCCAGTAGGTGAAGAAGGCGTCTCCGATGATCCAGGTTCCGGGGATCGGACCCCAGAACCGGCTGTCGTCCGACACGCCTCGGTTGTCGCCCATCACGAACCACATCCCGCGGGGTACGCGGATCGGAGTCGTGAAGGTGCAGGCGGATTCCCCCGGGAAGCAGGGGCGGGTGTAGCGGTCGGGCTCTCGGTGCCCGTTCCTGATCACGTGGCCGTTTCGGATTGTGATGACATCACCGGGTCCGGCAACGATTCGTTTGATGTAGGTCTGGGTGGATTCCGGATTCGGCCAGTCGCAGGCGGCGGTCGCTCGATGGGGTCGTCCACATCGCTCGCTGTCGGCGCCCTGTGGTGGGTGGAACACGACAATCTGGCCGATCTGCAGCGACTTGAAGATCCGGTCGACTAATACGCGCTGATGGGGTACGAGCGTCGGTTCCATCGAGCCGGTCGGGATCATGTATGGCTTGACAATCCAGGCCTGGATCGCGATCGCAAGGCCGACCGCAACCAGTACGGTCGCGGTCAGCTCCGCTAGCGACCGCGCGCGACGTCTCGAGAGCACCGGCATGTGATGGGCAGATCACTTCGGCGCTTGGCCTTCTGGCTCGTCCGGCTGTGCTTGTGCTGCCTGCTACTGGCCTGTCCGACTCCGACATGAGTGGAACGAGCGACCCCGAGCCCTGTGACCTTCGCGCTGGATGCCTGAGGAAGCTCGACCGCTGCAAGGGTGACAATCGACATCGCGCCGACAGCGATCCAGGCAATTGGAACGCGCGCCACGTTTTGCCAGAACGGACGACGAGTCGAACGAGTGGCTCGAGCAGCGCTGACGATCGTGTCCACATCGCCCAGTCGCGCAAGCGCGTCGCGAACTGCCGCCTCCTCGGGCACACCGGCTTGCATGAGGTCAGCCACGCAGTCCTCAAGATGGTGCTCAAGCTCGATCAGGAAGCGGCGACGCTCCAACCGTCCCCCGTCGAGCGAGCCCGCCAGTCTGGTCAGAAACTCGGCTTTGGGGTCGGCGCTAATCTCGAGCCCCCTCGGGCGTGGGCGCAAATACAGAATCGATCGCGCGACTCAGGCGCTGCCAGCTCTCAAACCGCTCGCGGAGCGCAGTCTGACTCTTCGGTGAGGCGGCGTACACGCGTCTGCGCCGGCCGCCGACCTGCTCCCAATGGCTGCGTATCAGTCCATCTTTCTCGAGCTTGTGGAGGACGGGGTACAGCGTTCCCTCCGGAACCTCAAGTGCGCCACCCGAGCGACCGCGCAGCTCCGACGCGATCGCATAGCCGTGCAGGGGGCCCTGCTGAAGAATCGCCAACAGGAGCCCATCAAGCTGTCCTTGGAAGCCATTCATGCCTCGGAAGTCTATGCATCGGTTACAGAGGTGTCAAGGACAGCACACTTCCGCTACTGAGACTCAGCCACCTGGCTAGGCAGCGGGTCCGCCTCCAGTGAACGCCGACGGCGCTCCGCACTTCTTCGCCGCCCGCTGGAACGCCGGCGAGCCGGGGAGGTTGCCG
>JBKQJQ010000154.1:0-8914 GCA_052147875.1 Solirubrobacteraceae bacterium
GCGGCGCATGGCAACCTGGGCCTCGGCGCCGGGATTCTGTTCCTGATCGTGCTGCTCTGGACGCCGCCGCACTTCTGGGCACTGGCGCTCCTGCTGACGCCTCAGTACTCGGCCGCCAGGGTGCCAATGCTGCCGGTCGTCCGCGGCGTCGCCGAGACCACGCGCCAGGTCCTGATCTACACGGCCGCATTGGTGCTCGCGACCCTGGTGCCGGGAGTGCTGGGTACGTTCGGGCCGCTGTACCTGCCCGCGGCGGTGGTGCTCGACGCGGTGCTGTGCCTGCTCGCATGGCGCCTGTGGCGCGATCGGACCGCGGCCCGCGCCGGCGTGCTGTTTCACTACTCGCTGCTGTATCTGGCGCTGCTGTTCGTCGCCGTCGCGGCGAGCGCGGCGATCCACTGATAAGTGAATCGGGCCTCCGAGCTCGCGCGCCAGCTGAGCGAAGCGATCGTGGACGACCGCGTGCTGGCCGCGATCGCCGCCGTACCGCGCGATCGCTTCGTCGCGGCGGCCGACCACGACCGCGCGTACGACAATGTCGCGCTGCCGATCGACTGCGGCCAGACGATCTCGCAGCCGATCGTCGTCGCGCGGATGCTCGAGCTGCTCGAGCTGTCGCCTGAGGACCGGGTGCTCGACATCGGCACCGGCTCCGGCTACCACGCCGCACTGCTGTCGTTGCTGGCCGCCGAGGTGTGGACGGTCGAGCGCCACCCCAAGCTGAGCGCCACCGCGCAGACCACACTCGCGTCGCTCGGCCGCGAGAACGTCATCTGCCTGGTCGGCGACGGCTCGCTGGGGCTGCCCGACCAGGCGCCCTTCGACGCGATCAACGTCGCTGCCGCGGCTGGTCTCGAAGTCCCGCGAGCACTGTTGGATCAGCTCGCGGTCGGGGGCCGGCTCGTGGCCCCGCTCGGTCGCCGTCGCCAGCACCTGGTGCGCGCCCGGCGGACCGAGTCCGGCGTCCGCCGCGAGCGTTTCGAGCCGGTCAGGTTCGTGCCACTCGTGCGTGACCGGCGCGAGGGCCGCTGAGCCGTTCGCGAATCACCTCGACCGCGACCGGGTTTGAATCGATCAGCACGAACCGCCGCCCCAGCTCACGGCACACGGCCCCGAGCGTCCCCGAGCCGGCAAACGGGTCCAGGCACCACCCCCCCGGCCGCGACGACGCCGCCACCATCCGCCGCAGAATGCCCTCGGGCTTCTGTGTCGGATAGCCGGTCTTCTCGCGCCCGTTGGTCGGGACGATCGTGTGAAACCAGACGTCGGTCGGCCGCTTGCCGCGTGCCGCCTTGTCGGCACTCACGAGCCCCGGCGCCATATAAGGCTCGCGTTCGACCGCGTCGGGATCGAAGTGATGCGCCCCGGGGGTCCGCACGTAGACAAGGATCGTGTCGTGCTTGGCGGGCCAGCGCCGGCGCGGCTTGGCGCCGTAGTCGTAGGCCCAGATCAGCTCGTTGAGAAACGCATCGCGGCCGAATAGCTCGTCCAGCAGCAGCTTGCAGTAATGGGCCTCGCGGTAGTCGATGTGAAAGTAGAGCGTCCCGTGCGCGGCCAGCAGCTCGCGAGCACGGGCCAGACGGGGCTCGAGGAACGCCAGGTAATCAGAGAACTCGTCGTCGTAGCTGAGCGAGCGAAGCAGCTGGGTGGTGTAGCGCCGGCCGCCGAAACCAACCCGGCCCGAGCTCGGATCGAGGCGAGCTTGCACCGTGTTGCGCGCCTGCGCTCGACCGGTGTTGAACGGAGGATCCATGTAGATCAGGTCGAACCTGCCGGCGGGAAGCCGATGCAGCACAGATTCGTTATCCCCGACGAGCACGAGGTCGTCATCGAGCCTCAGATCGCCGCTGACCTGTTGGATCCGCATAAAACCGGAACCTATCGCGGGTGGCGGCCATGTACCGACAGCCGCTAGGATTTGGCTTGGTGGTTTCCGACCTCTACACGCGTCTGCGCGCGTCTGCGCACGCGGGCAAGATCACGCGCTATGCGATCGGCTCCGTGATCGCGCTGGCGACGAGCATCGTCGTGTTCGCGCTTTGCTATGTCACGATCGGCAACACGACGATCTGCTCGATCGCCGCGTTCGTCGCGGGCGCCGTGCCGAACTGGATCCTCAACCGACGGTGGGCGTGGAAGATCCGCGGCCAGGTCTCGATCATGCGCGAGATCGTCGGCTACATCGCGATCTCGATCGCCGTGCTCGTGATGTCCTCGGCAGCGACCGGCTGGACGTCGTCAGAGGTCCAGGGGATCCCCGCCCACCACGGGATCCGCGTAATACTCGTGACCGCGGCCTACGTCGCGGTACAGGCGTTCTTTTTCGGGGTCAAGTACCTCGTCTACGAACACTGGGTGTTCGCTGGACGCTCGCGCTTTCGGGCCGCGTTGCGGTCTCGCCACCAGGTGTGGACCGCGGCCCGCGCGAACCGCACGCCGTAGCCGAAGTTCCCGCCCTTCTTGGTGCCGGTCGCGTGCCTGCCGCGATCGCGCATCGTCGTCGGCACCTCGGTCAGCCTGAAGCCGTGGAGCGCCGCGGAGATCATCAGCTCAGACGCCTGGTACTGCGGCTGCTCGAGGACGACGTCGGCGGTCACCTCCGAGCGCATCGCCCGCAGGCCACAGGCGGGGTCCGTGATCCGCTGGCGGATCAGGACGCTGATCAGCGCCCCGAACACGATCACGCCCGCGTGGCGCGTCGCGTCCGTTGTCAGCTCATTGCCTAGTCGGCGCGAGCCCGACACGAAGTCAGCACTGCCGTTCTGGAGCGGCTCGATCACGCGCGCGATCTCGTCGGCCTCGTACTGGCCGTCGGCGTCGATCGTGACGATCACCTGCGCGCCCCGCGCCCGGGCGAGCCAGTAGCCGAGTCGTAGCGCCGCGCCCTGGCCACGATTGACGGGCACGTCGCAGACGAGCGCGCCGGCCTCGGCCGCGCGCGCCGCGGTCGCATCCCTGGCGCCGTCGACGACGACGATCACCTCGAGCGCCATCCCACCCACCTCGGGCGGGATCCCGGCGATCACCTGCGCGACCGTCGGCGCCTCGTTGTAGGCCGGCACGACGACCGCGAGCGGAGCCCCGGCGCCCGGCGGATTGGCGGCCAGGAAAGCCTCGGCGGCACCACGTTCGACGCTCTGTAGGCGTTCGTAGTCGACCATCGGCTTTGGGTCCGTGAGCGTCATCAGGTCGCCACCGGAGCCTCGACGTGCGCCGTCGACCACTCCTCCCAGACCCCGACCAGGCCGTCGGCGAGCTTCGGATACTTGGGCGTCCAGCCGAGCGAGTGAGCGTGGCTGGGATCGACGATCACGGCCGGCATCTCACCGGGCTTCGCCGGGCCGTGCCGGACGTCGATCTCGGCGCCGCTGACGTCGCGCACGGCGGCGATCACCTCGTGCACGGACAGCGACGTTCCGGACCCGATCACGATCGGCCCGACCCACTCGTCGCTGGTCAGCGCCAGTCGCATCGCATCGGCGACATCGAGCGAGTGCACGTAGTCGCGGACCTGGTTGCCGTCGCCATAGATCTCGAACGTCGTCGCGAGCCGGATCCCGCGCATCAGCCGGGCGACGATGCTGTCCTTGGCCTGCATTCCCGGACCGTAGACGTTGGTCAGGCGGATGCAGGCGCAGCGCAGACCGTACGAGGCCGTGTAGGCCGACATCATCATCTCGCCGGCAGCCTTCGTCGAGCCGTAGGGAGTGAGTGGCCGCAGAGTCGCCTTCTCAGTGATCTTCGGGGCTTCCATCGGCCCCGTGACGGCGTTGGTCGACGCGAACGCCAGCGAGGTGACGCCGGCGGCCCGTCCGGCCTCGAGCACGTTGTGGGTGCCGAGCACGTTGGTCTCAAAGGTCTGCTGTGGATGCTCGAGCGAGCGCAGCACGGAGGTCACGGCCGCCAGGTGGACGATCGAGTCAAAGCCGCCGTCCAGCGCGCGGTCCAGCGCCTCGCGCTCGGCAATGTCGCCGATCACGATGTCGACGGACGGATCCGGATGTGGCTGCAGGTCGATCACGCGCACCTGGGCGCCATCGGAGCCCAGCTCGGAGACGACGCGGCGACCGATGAATCCCGACCCGCCGGTCACCAGCACCCGCCGTCCGGCGATCGCTCGGCTATCGGCCATTGTGACCTCGGGGATTTCTCATTGCGACAGCTCTGACACCTTCGATCGACTCGGGCCTGCGCGGCTCGCGGCCTGCCTCCGGCAGGTGGATTGCGATCACGTTAAGACCCGAGCGGACGAGAATAGCCCACCTGACGGACCGGGGCCGTGCCGGAGAATCGCGCAGGATACGGGATGCGGCCCGACCGTGGCGGGATCATTGCTACCTTCGGCGCTCCGTGACCGAGCAGACCCTGCCTGCCCCCGGGTCGTTGCACGACCGCCTGCCCGCACAACCCAGCCTTCGCCGGGGGCGCGAGGCCGTCTCACGGCTCTTGTATCGCTACCGCTGGCTGCTGGGCGCAGTGGCGCTGCTGCTGCTCTCGACGGTGCTGATGCTATGGGCGCGGGTGCGCCCCGGCTACGACCCCTATGGTTGGCTGGTGTGGGGCCACCTGTTGGTCCATGGCAAGCTCGACACCAACGGAGCGCCGTCATGGAAGCCGCTGCCGTTCCTGTTCACGGTCCCGTACGCACTGCTCGGCCGCCACGCGCTGCAGCTCTGGATGATCACTGCGTTCGCGGTCTCGCTGAGCGGTGTCGTGTTCGCGTGGCGGGTGGCGTTCGCGCTCGTCAAGGCGCCGCCGGAGCGCCGCTACGCGGCCTACGCGGCCGGTCTGGTGGCCGGGCTGGCGGTGCTGGGGATCGACCAGTACCTGCACTCGATCCTGAGCGCCGAGTCCGACACGATGATCGTCGCCCTTTGCCTGGCGGCGGTCGACTGCATCATCTGCCGGCGGTACCGGTGGGCGTTCTGGGCCTGGTGGCTCGCGGCCCTCGGTCGGCCCGAGGTGTGGGCGCCAATGGGCATCTACGTGATCTGGGCCTGGCGCGAGATCCCAGCGATGCGCCGCCAGATGGTGGTCGGAATCGTGCTGATCCCAGCGCTCTGGCTCGGGATCCCGGCGCTGACCTCGAAGAGCCCGTTCGCCGCCGCTTCGCTGGCGCAGAACTCGCCGCGCGAGATCCACGGCAACAAGGTGACCGGTACCTTCAGCCGCTTTGCCGGGCTCAACGCGGGCCCGGTCAAGCTGGCCGCTCTGATCGCGGTGGCGATCGCGATCGTGCGCCGCGACCGGCCGGTGCTGCTGCTGGCCGGCGGCATCGTCCTGTGGGTTGTCGTCGAGGCCGCGTTTGCGCTGCATGGCTGGCCGGCGGTGCCGCGCTACATGTACGAGGCCGGCGCCGGGGTGTGCGTGCTCGCGGGCGTGTTCGTCGGGCGCGTGATCCTCGACGCCGGCGCGATCCTCGCCTGGCTCCGGCTGCCATGCACGCCGCGCGTCGCGGCCTGGGCGGCGGTCGTCGTGCTGGCGATCTTCGTCGGCTCGCTGGTCCCGGCGGCGCACGGCCGCCTGAACTACGAGCGCGCCGACCTGACCGCGCAGCGGGCACGTTCGCGTGAGATCGCGCTGCTGGAGTCGGTCGTGCAGCGGCTCGGGCCGGCCCGGATCCTCGCCTGCGGCCAGCCGAACGTCGACATCGCCTTCCAGAGCATTCTCGCCTGGGATCTAGGCACCAACACGGGCGTGCTCTATTTCAGCCGCACGTATGAGCAGGAGCACGAGCATCCGATCGTCAACATGTATCCCCACTCCTACGGCTGGCAGTTCTTCCCCAGCGACTGGACGAACGCCACCCAGGCCGCCCGCTGTCGGGGCCTGACCTACAGCACGTGACGGTTCGAACGCGGCCGGGGAGCGTGCAGCGGCGGCGCGCGCGGCTGGCGGTGGCCGCGGCAGCGCTCGTGCTGGTTGTCGCGGTCGCGATCTCGAGCCTGAGCGGTGGCTCGCTGCCCAAGCCACCGCCTCCCGGTATCGCTCCTGGCGCCGGCCCCGGCGATCCGTTCGGCTACCAGCCTCGGCGCGCCGCCGAGTACGTCGCCCGCGCGACGGCCGGCAACGTGCAGCCGCTGTTCGTCATGAGTCCGGGCGGCGCGCTGGCGACCGCCGCCCGGGTTGCGGCATTCCGGCCGCTGATCGACCGCGGCACGAACGGGACGGGGATCGACCCCAACATGCTCGAGGCGCTGGTGTTCGTCGAAAGCGCCGGGCGGCCGCAGGTGATCGCCGGCAGCGATCCTGCCGAGGCCTCCGGCCTGACGCAGATCCTGGCGCAGACCGGCCAGTCGCTGCTCGGCATGCACATCAACCTCGCGCAGAGCCGCCGGCTCACGAACGAGATCGATCAGGCCGAGCAGGGCATCAACCACGGACCGCTGTCGCGGCTGTTCGCGCGGCGCGCGGCGGCCGACCAGCGGTTCGATCCGGCGGCCGAGCTGGCCGCGACCGTCCGCTACCTGGAGCTGGCCGAGCGCCAGTTCGGGCGCCAGGATCTCGCGTTCGAGTCCTACCACATGGGGATCGGCAACCTGCACCAGGTCCTGTCGCTGTATGACGGTGGGCGCCCCGTCCCGTACGTGCAGCTGTACTTCGACACCGCGCCTGACCACCACGGCGCCGCCTACAACCTGCTCGCCGGCTTCAGCGACGAGTCGTCGCTGTACTACTGGCGCCTGCTTGGCGCCGAGCAGATCATGGCGCTCTACCGGACCGATCGCGCGGCGCTGCAGCGCCTGTCGTCGCTCGAGCTTGCCTCTGACTCGACCGCTCAGGTCCTGCATCCGCCCGGCAGCACGCAGACGTTCTCCGACCCGGCCGCACTCGCCGCGGCCTACCAGAGCCGGACGCTGGTGCCGATTCCGGCCAACGCGGCGGCGCTCGGGCTGGCGCTCAACCCGGCGATTGGTTCCGCCGCCCACGAGGTCGGCGGCACGCCATCGCTTTACCGCGGCCTGCGACCGGCCGCCCTGCGGCTGCTGATCGCGCTTGCGGCCCGCGTGCGGGCGCTGTCGGGAGAGCCGGCGCCGCTGCAGATCTACAGCCTCGTCTCCGACCGGACATACGAACGGCAGGTTGGGGAGGTTTTCCCGGCCGCCACCAACGGCTACACGTTCCAGATCGAGCGCCGCTACGTCAACGGCGCCCAGGCGGGGGCGCTGCAGGCGATGCTCGACCGGCTACAGTCGCTCAACCTGATCGGGTGGGCGCGCGAACCGACGGTGATCGACGTGACGGTCGCCTCGGACGCGGGTAGCTGGGTTCGGTAACGATGATGGATGCGATTCGGACACCTGACGAGTTACTGGACGGACTACCCGACTTCCCGTTTGAGTCCCACTGGCGCGAGCTCGACGGCCTGCGCCTCGCGCACATCGATGAGGGCCAGGGCGAACCGGTCGTGTTCCTCCACGGGGAGCCGAGCTGGTCGTTTCTGTGGCGCCACGTAATCGGACCGGTCCGCGATGCCGGCTACCGCTGCATCGCGCCGGACCTGCCCGGGTTCGGGCGCTCGGACAAGCCAGTCGAGCTCGAGTGGTACTCCTACGACCGCCACACGGAGGCGATCGCGACGCTGCTTGACCAGCTCGACGTCCGCGACGGGACCATCGTCGTCCACGACTGGGGCGGCCCGATCGGCCTCCGCGCCGCGGTCGAGCATCCCGACCGCGTCCGCCGGCTGGTGATCCTCGACACCGGCCTGTTCACCGGCCACCAGAAGATGACGCCCGCCTGGAACGCGTTTCGCGACTTCGTCGCCCGGACCGAGGATCTGCCGGTTGGCTTCCTCGTCCGCGGCGCCTGCAAGCGGGACCCCGGTGACGCCGTGATCGCCGCCTACGACGCCCCGTTCCCCAACGCCGCTTCGAAGGCGGGGGCGCGCGCCTTCCCGCTGATGCTCCCGACAGATCCCAATGCGCCCGGCGCGCGGGCCGGTCAGCGCGTGCTGGAGGCGATGCGTGACGACCCGCGGTCGAAGCTGATCCTGTGGGCCGACTCAGACCCCGTGCTGCCGCTGGACACCGGCGAGCGACTCGCCGCGGCGCTCGGCTCCGAGATTGCGCACGTGATCGCCGACGCGAGCCATTTCCTGCAGGAGGACGCGGGACCCCAGATCGGCGCCCTGATCGCCGACTGGCTGCAGGCCGGCTAGACCGTCTCGGGCTCGCGCTCGGGCGCCGGCGCCTGGGAGCCCGCCTCGGTGCGCGCCATGCGCTGCAGATATGCGCCGCGCTTGGCGCTGTCAGTCGAGAGCAGCACCTTGTCGCTGCCCACCGCCCGCACGACGGCATCCGACGCGCGGGTCGGCAGCAGCGCCTTGAGGCGGAAGGTCGGCCCCAGCGACCTCGGGACGTAGACCTCAAAGCGTCCGGTCTGGAGCGCCTCGACGATCGCGCTCGCGACGTCCTCGGGCTCGGCGGTCTTGAACCCACGCGGCGCCGGCAACCCGGAGTACAGCTCGGTGTTGACGCCGACCGGCATCACGACCGTGACATCGACGCCGTGCTCGCGGAACTCACCGCGGATCGCTTCGCTGAGGCCAACCACTGCGTGCTTGGTCGCGGAGTAGGTCGCTCCGCCGGGGATGCCGGTCTTGCCGGCGCTCGACGCGATGTTGACCAGATGGCCGCCGCGACCACGCTCGACGAACCGCGCGAGTGCCAGCTTGGAGCCGAAGATCACACCGTGCAGATTGATGTCGATGATCCGCTCGGCCATCGCATCGGTCTCCTCAAGAAATGGCCCGACAGGCATGATCCCGGCATTGTTGATGACCACATCGAGCGGCCCGAGGCGCTCCTCGACCTCGTTCAGGAAGCGCTCGAAGCTCGCTCGATCGGTCACGTCGAGCGGCAGCCCGATCGTTCCGCTGCCCAGTTCCTGAGCGGTCTGCTCGGCGAGCGCG
>JBKQJQ010000155.1:0-10546 GCA_052147875.1 Solirubrobacteraceae bacterium
TGCGCATCCCGCTCAGCGAGCCGAGCACGACGCATGCGGCGATCAACGCAAACCAGAGCGCGATCGTGATCTTCGGGCGGCGCGCCGAGGCGCTGGCCGCGGCTCGCACGACTCGCGCGAGCAGCCCGGCGTCGGCTAGCCGGCCGGACCGTTGTGTGGGTGGAGTGGTGATCGACATGCATCCAGCCTGGCGTCGGCGAGGCTGCGTGTCGCTGGAGCCGGCGGGCGTCCGCGCGGGGACCGCCCCCGTCTTGCGAGGTGGGGATAACCCCACCCCGGCCGCTTCCCTAGGCTCCGCCCTACCCGATGCCGACCAGCACCTCCCAGCGCTGGGCGCGCGCCTCGATCAGCCTGTCGATCGCGCTCGCGTTCGCCGACGCGTCGGTCGTGGTGCTGGCGCTGCCGCAGATCGTAATCCGGCTCCACACCTCGATTTCGCACGTGACGTGGGTGATCACCACCTACAACCTCTCGTTTATCGCCTGCACGCTGGTGATCGTTCCGTTTGCGAACCGGCTCGCATCCCGTGCTGCGCTGGTCACCGGGCTCGCGATCTTCGGACTGGCGTCGCTGGGCTCCGGGGCCGCCGGCGACCTGACCGTGCTGCTCGTGTTCCGTGGCATCCAGGGGGCCGGTGCGGCGCTGCTCGTGTGCGCCTCGCTGCCGCTTTTCACCGGCAGTGGCAACTCACTGCACCGCTGGGCGGCCACCGCCGCGATCGGTGCCGCCCTCGGTCCCGCAGCCGGCGGGATCCTGACGCAGCTGTTCGACTGGCGCGCGATCTTCTTCGCACAAGCGCCGGTCGCCGCAATAGCAGCGGTGATGGCGACCGTCGCCCGCGTGCGGCCGGACGCGGCGGGCGACTCCGGCGCCCCCGAGCCGCCGCCGGCCGAGCGCCGTGCACTGTCGCCGGCGCTCGCCAATGTTTCGCTGGCGCTGCTGTCGGCGGCGCTGATCGGAGCGCTGTTTTTGGCGACCGTGCTGCTGATCAACGTCTGGCAGCTGAGCCCGCTCGGCGCCGCTGCGGCACTGGCCGTGATCCCGATCATGACCGCCGTGACCGGACGGCTCGCCAGGTCCCGCCCGGAACGCGCGACCGCGGCGGCGGGTGCGATCGTGCTCGCGGCCGGGCTCGCGCTGCTGGCGCTGATCTCGCATCGCGAGCTCGTACCGGCGGTGATCGCGCTCGCCCTGTGCGGCACCGGCCTCGGCCTGGCGTTCCCGTCGCTGACGACCGCGGCGCTCGAGACACACGGTCCATTGGTGGCCAGGGCCGCGCGAACGGTTGGCGCCCGCGAGGGAGGGCTGGTGCTGGGGCTCGTGCTGCTGACGCCGATCCTCGTCAACCAGCTCAACGGTGCGCAGGACCGCGCGATCCCGCCGATCACCAAGACGGTGATCGAGGCGCCGGTCTCGCTGGCGACGAAATTCGAGCTCGGGGCGGGCCTCGAGTCGGCCGCCTCGAAGGCGCCGCAGAGTCAGCTCCCTGACCTGGGGCCGCCGTTCTCACGAGCCGCGGCCGGAGCCAGCGCGTCGACGCGCGTCACGCTCGCCGCCATCGAGGCGCAGGTCGAGGCGATCGTCGTGCGCGCGGTCACGCGCAGCTTCCGCGAGCCGCTGCTGCTGTGCGCGCTGCTGAGCCTGCTCGCACTCGTGCCACTCGGCCTCGGCAGCGGCCGGGCCCACGCGCCGCCGACAACGGACGGCTAAGCCTGCGATAGCTCAGGTTTGCGGTGCAGTGCGCCGATACCGCCCCATGAGTCTCGAGCGCACGATCCGGGGGATCCACCCCCGCCTGATCCCGTTTGCAGCGGCCGCACTGCTGGCGTGGGTCGCCGTGCCGGTCGGCTCTTCGATCGACTGGTGGCAGTACGCCGCATCGGTCCTGCTCCTGTGCTGCGCCGGGGTGCTCGTGACGATCCGGCTTCCCGGCCACGGGACTCCTGGCCTGGGGTCGGTCGTCAACTCGTATGTGTTCCTGGCCGCCGTCGCGCTGCTGCGCAACTCGGCCGGCGGCATCAGCTCCGCGGCCGGCGGTCTGTCGCTGATCCCGGTCTTCTACACGGCGCTCTACAGCCGCTCACGGCGCGAGCTCTGCCTGGTGCTGCTGGGCGTCGCGATCTTCTACCTGGCGCCGATCCTGATCGTCGGGGCGCCGTCATACCCCGACACGCAGTACCGCGCAGCGCTGCTGTCGGTGATGGTCGCGGCGATCATCGGGCTCGCGACCCAGCACCTGGTGGCCGACGTCCGATATCAGGCCCGTAAGGCTCGCGAGCGCGAACGGATGCTCGAGCAGATGGGTCAGGCCGTGCGGGCGCTGCTCGACAGCTCACACGCGCGGCTGGATGTCTGCGAAGCGGCACGCACGATCAGCGAGGCCACCGTCGCGGTCCTGTACGAGCCCGCGGCCGGCACGCGCACGCTGCGCTCGACCGCGATGTCAGGACTGGAGGTACCTCCGATCGAGATCCCACCCGGGCGCGCAAGCGCGCTCAGCGACGCATTCATCAGCGGCCGCCCATACCTGCTGACCGGCGACAAGCACGCACGGCTTGCCAGCCCCGCGACGTGGGAGGCGTCGGGACGGCCCGAGTCGGTTCTCTACCAGCCCCTGCTGCGCGGCGGGGACCCGCTCGGCGTGCTGGTCGTCGGCTGGCCGGGCGAGGTTCGCATCGAGGGGCCTCGCGCTACCGTCGTCGCGTTGCTGGCCCACCAGGCGGCGGCCGTGATCGACCGCGCCGACGCGATCGACGTGCTCGCGGACCAGGCCCAGACCGACGCGCTGACCGGGCTGCCGAACCGCCGCGCGTGGGACGAGCGGATCGCAGGCGAGGTCACCGACGATCGTCAGCTGACGATCGCAATGCTCGACCTCGATCATTTCAAGCAGTTCAACGACTCCTGCGGGCATCAGGCCGGCGATCGGCTGCTGAAGGAGACCAGCGCTGCATGGCGCGACCAGCTCCGCGTCGGGGATCTGCTCGCCCGGCTCGGCGGCGAGGAGTTCGGATTGCTGCTGCTGGACGCCGATCTGGAGACGGCGAAGCTGGTCGTGGAGCGGCTCCGCTCGCAGGTCACGCACGACCGCACCTGCTCGGCTGGAATCGCGGTCCGCCACCCCGGCGAGTCGTCGGAGTCAGTGATCGGCCGCGCGGACCGCGCGCTCTATGACGCCAAGCGCGCGGGCCGCGACCGGGCCTGCGTCAGCCGCTGAGCTCAACCGTTATGTCGACGGCGCTCAGCCCCGTGATGGCAGCTGTTGCAGCGCCCATTTGTTGCCGTCGGGATCGCTGAAGAAGACGAACCGGCCCCACGGAAATTCCTGTACATCGGAGACGTCGACGCCACGCTGCTGGAGCTCTGACCGCGCCGCATCGGCGTCGGCGACAACCATCTGGAGGCCGTCGATCGAGCCGGGCGCAGCCGTCGTCAGGCCGTTGCCGATCGCGATCGAGCAGGCCGATCCGGGCGGCGTCAGCTGTACGAAGCGGATCTTGTCGCTGATCGTATGGTCGTGATCTGCATTGAAACCGGCCCGCTCGTAGAACGCCTTCGCGTGATCCACGTCGGACACCGGCACCGCCACCAGCTCGAGCTTGTAATCCATCCTGCTGCTCCTTTCTCGTTCGCGGCCCACCGGGCGCGGGCCACAGACAACGGTACGGCCAATTGAGGACCATTTCGGTCCTCAATCTCTGAGATATTTGGTCATGTGCTGGAGACCTCGACGCGCCTGCTCAAGCTGCTCGGACTGCTGCAGTCTCGCCGCGACTGGTCTGGCCAGGAGCTCGCGGAGCGGCTCGAGATCACCCCGCGAACCGTGAGGCGCGACATCGAGCGTTTGCGCCGCCTCGGTTACCCGGTGCAGGCGCGGCCGGGCGTCGCGGGCGGCTACCGGTTGCGCGCCGGGGCGTCGCTGCCGCCGCTGCTGCTCGACGACGAGGAGGCCGTCGCGATCGCGGTCGGACTCCGGACGGCGGTCAGCGACGGCGTCGCCGGGATCGGCGAGACCTCGGTCCGGGCGCTGTCAAAGCTCGAGGCGCTGCTGCCCGAGCGGGTTCGTCGCCGAGTGCACGCCGTAGGCGCCGCGACCGTGCTCTACCCGAGTGCCGGCCCGGTCGTCGATCCCGAGACGCTGCTGGTGATCGCGACCGCCTGCCGCGACCACGAGCGGCTGCGGTTTCGCTATCGGAGCCACGACCGCGAACTGAGTCGCCGCGTCGTCGAGCCGCAGGGTCTTGTCCACACGGGCAAGCGCTGGTACCTGGTCGCGTGGGACACCGCCCGCGCCGACTGGCGGACGTTTCGCGTCGACAGGATCGACGCCAAGCCGCGCCCGGAGCGCCGCTTCCCGGCTCGCGAGCCCCCGGGACCCGATCTTGCTGCGTGGGTTGCACGCGGTGTGTCGAGTGCGCGCGACCGATACCAGGCACGCGTGATCCTGCACGCTCCGCTCGAGGCGGTCGCGGCCCGCGTGCCACACGCGGTCGGCACGCTGGAGGCGATCGACGACCACCGGTGCCTGCTGCATACCGGCTCGGATTGGCTCGACGGGCTGGCGATCTACATCGCGAACGTCGGAGTCGAATTCGAGATCGTAGAACCGCCCGAGCTGATCGTCCGTGTACGCGACCTGGCGCGGCGTTTCGCCCGCGCTACCCGCTGACGGGCGTTACCGCCTGCTCAGCCTGCCCGCCACGAAGCCGGCCGCGAACGCACTCAACGCCGCGAGCGGCAGCGGGTTGGCGCGCGCCTTGCGCGACGCCTGCGCAGCGACCGAGACGGCGGTATCGGGAGACACCTCAGTTGCCTTCCCCAGCAGATCGTCCTTGCGGTCGGCGACCGAGGCCTTCGTCTTCTGGACCCTGCGCTTGGCCTGAGCTTTGACGTCGGCCTTCTGCGCCAGCGCCTCGACGGTGTCACCCAGCTCGGTTCGCGTCTGCTCAATCTCCTCCTGAATCTGCTCGGGGTCGCGCTCGGTGCTCATTGGCGTGCCTCGCGGGCTCGGGTCTTGGCCACCCTGACGTCCTCTCTGACGCTCTCGGTCGTCTGCTCGGGAACGGGCGGCACCGCCTTCTGGACCTGCCGGCGTCCCTGCATCGCGAGCACGCCCGCAATCGCTCCGAGCACGGCGGCAACGATCAGCGCCGCCAGCCAGGCGCTGACCGCGGTCGCTAGCGCCAGGATCGCGGTCGCGATCACGGCACCGAGCGCATAGAAGCCGAACACGCCCGCACCCCCGAACATGCCGGCGCCGATTCCGCGCGCTTGCCCTTGGCGGCCAGCTCCGCCTTGGCCAGCTCGACCTCCTGGTGCGCCAGCCGGCTGGTCTGCTCGGACAGCTGCTGCACCAGCTCAGACAGCGACGCCTGCGAGATCTGCGGGTCTTGAGGTTTGGCCGCTTCCACCTTGCCTCATGCCTTCCCGTTGCGCAAACGGCTAAACGCGCGCGTGGCCGAGACGAGCGCCGCCGCGGCCTCTCCCAGCCGGCAGGAGCGCAACATCGACGTTGCATCGTGGACGATCTCGCTGATCGTCTCGCCCTGGTAGAACCAGGCCGGATCCCGGACGTACACCGACGCCAGCTTGCGCGCTGCGGCGATCGCGGTTGCTTCGAGCCTCGCAAGACCGCCCCGGTCAGGGCCCGCGAACGCCAACAGCTGATAGCTCTCGCCACAGGCAGTGGAGATCGCTCCGGTTGACGCGTCGAGCCTCTTTGCGTCGAGCAAAGACGCCTGCGGTGGCGTCGCGCCGCAGCCGCCGACGGCGACGGCGACGGCGACCATCACGAGCGCGGCGGCGATCAGGCCTGAGCGCCTCATGTCAGCAACAGCATCGAGGCACCCCCCAGCAGCGCCGCGCCAGTCGTCCACCACGCGATGTAGTCGCCGATGTGCCCGCTGTGAAGTGAGCGAAGCGCATCGACGGCCCCGACCACAGGACGAGTGATGACGGCCGGCAAGCGATCATGGAGCGGCCTGCCGAACAGCGCCAGGGCCGCCAGCGTGACAGCCCCGACGCTCGCCGCGGCGGCGTAGAGATAGTCGTAGGACGCAACATGACTCGTCGCCACCCGGCCGAAGTGCGGTCGCGTGCCCGCCAGGACCCAACCAATGTAGGCGCGATGATCGTGAAAGTCGGCTGCCGCGCGTTCGATCGCCGGTATCGCGCCCGGGATCAGGCCGACCACGATCGCGGCGAACAGCAACACCCCAGGAACGATCACCATCAGCGGCGGCGTCCGTCCGGCCGCGCCGCGTTCCTCGTCCTGGACGCGCGCGGCGCGCTCCTGCTTACCCTCGTCGCGCCCAACTGTCGGCCCCCAGCCGCAGAACACTCGACCCGCGACCCTGAGCACCGCGCCGCCGGTGACCATCGATGAGATCACGAACACCGCCGGCAGCCACCCGTAGTGGGCGTCGAGCGCCGCGCCGTCGAGCAGCGACTTGCCTAAGAACTCGGTCACTACCGGCAGTGCGGCCAGCATCAGTCCGCCGAGCGCGAACAGCACCCCGACGACCCGCAGCTCGCGGCCCCTGCCGTGAAGGTCGTATTCGTCGACGGTCCCGAAGCGGTGAAGCAACACGCCCGTGAGCATGAACAGCGCTGCCTTCGTGAAACCGTGCCCGATCACGTAGGTGGCGACGCCGGCGAGTCCCTTGGCGCTCAGCATCCCGATCCCGCAGATGAACATCCCGACGTGGCTGATGGTCGAGAACGCGAGCAACCGCTTGACGTGGCGCTGCGAGACGCACATCACCGCGCCCCATAGGGCGGTGACGGCTCCGAGCGCGATCAGGATCGCGCGCAGCTGTACATCGTGGGGGCCGAGCGCGCCGGCGAAGATCGTCCAGTACAGGCGCGCGATCGCATACACCCCGAGCTCGACCATGACCCCGGAGAACAGAACGCAGACGGGTGTCGGCGCGACCGCGTGCGCGTCGGCGAGCCAGAAGTGCATCGGCACCGCGGCCGCTTTGGTCAGAAAGCCTAGGAACAGCAACGTCATCGCCAGTACGACGAGCGGGTCGGCGTGGTGTCCGTCGAGCGTCCTGCCGATCTGCGCCATGTTCAGCGCACCGGTCCGCGCGTACAGCAGTCCGATCCCGATGAACATCGCATAGGCACCGATGCTGTTTGAGATCGCGAAGTTGATCGCCCCCTGAACCGGGCCGCGCTCCTCGATCTTGTAGGCGGTCAGCGCATAGGCGACGGCGCCCATCAGCTCGAAGAAGACCGCCAGGTTGAACAGATCGCCGGTCAGGGAGAAGCCGACGACGGCGGCCAGGAAGACGAGCATCAGCGCGTGAAACAGCCCGTCGGCGGCATCGAAGTACCGCCATGCGTAGATCAGGGCGGCGGTGACCAACAGCGCGGCGAAGGTCGCCATCCCGGCACCGATCGAGTCGACCGAGAACGAGACCCCGATCGTCACAAGGTGGCTTGGCCGCCAGCCGCCCATCCAGTAGGCGAACGGGTGCTGACCGGAGCGCACGAGCAGGATCGCGCACAGCACCGCCACGGCCAGTGCGACCGCCGCAGCGGCGAGGTCGTTCACCCACCGGGGTGTCCAATGCCTCACCGCCACGAGCGTCGCGGCGCCGATCATCGGGATCACTACGGGTAGCGCCGTGATGTGCATCGGACTAGTGGTCTGCCGGGCGAGGCCGGGGCGGAGCGCGCACTCAATCGCGCAGCGCGCGCAGGTCGTTCGGGTCGAGGCTGCCGAACCGCTTGTGGGCCTGGACCGCGAGCGCCAGCAGCAGACCGGTGACGGTCGCCTCGATCACGACGTCGGTCAGCACCAGCACCTGGACGACCGGATCGACTGCTTTGCTGACCGCCGGGATGTCGGCGAAGATCGGCGCCTGACCACCGCTTCTATAGCCGACGCCTAGCAGGAGCAGGTAGGTCGCCGACTGAACGACCGTCAGCGACAGGATCGTCCTGATCAGGTTGCGGCTCGAAACGATCCCGTACAAGCCGATCATGAACAACCACGCGGCGATCGCGAACGGCAGGAAGCTCACGCGTCCTCCCCTTCCTCGACGAGGATCGCCTGATCGAGGAACTCGCTCCACGCGACCAGAAAGGCGCCGCTCACCTCGAGCCCGACGGCCATGCTGGCGAGATCCATCTGCCCGGCCGACAGCAGGTGTCCGGGGATCCCCAGCGGCAGGAAGTTCTTGAAGAACACGCCTACGAACACCAGGCCCGAGAGACCGACGAGCGCGTAGCCGACCGCGCCAATCGACTCACCCACCTCGACCAGCAGGTGCGGTGCGACAAACCGCATCCGGATGTAGCGGCCACCGAGGAACACCACCAACGGCGCGCTGGCGAGGATCAGCCCACCCTGGAAGCCACCGCCGGGCGTCAGCTGTCCGTGCACGACGACGTACACGCCGAGCGCGATCAGGGCGGCGACCAGCGGCAGCGAGAGAGCGTGGAGCGCCTCGCTGGCGCCGCCGAACTCGTGCTCGTCGGCCGCGCGGTGGTTTGGGGGTCCGCTCTCCTCGCGCATGTCGCGCAGGATCAGGATCACGCCCAGCACCGATCCGAACAGGATGAACTCCTCGCCGAGCGTGTCGAAGGCACGAAAGTCGAAATTCAGGGCGGTCACCAGATCGGTCGCATGCCGCAGGCTGACCCCAACTCCATCGAGCACCCGCCCGTAGACCCCGTGGTAATGACCGAACGCCGGCAGCTTCGCGAACCCGACCACAAGCACAGCGCCGAGCGCGACGCCCGCGACCGCGAATAGGGTCAGGCGCGCGTTGCGGCTCATCGCTGCTCGCGCTCGTCGGCCGCGTCTCGCTCGTGATCCTGCTGGTGCACCTTGCGAAGCGCGAGCAGGATCATCACCGGCAGCCCGACGCTCGATACGACGATCTCCGACAGCGCCACGTCTGGCGCCTGGAAGACGAAGAACAGCATTGTCAAGGCCATCCCGTAGATCGCGAGTACCAGCGTCTGACGCAGCGGGTCGCGGGCCGCGATCACGGCCGTTCCGCCAATCGCGACCGCGGCCAACGCCGCGATCTGGAGAACGGTCATCCCCGCTCCCTGTTCGCGCCGTCGGAGATCTTCGCCCGCCAATCGCCATGCTCCCGGATCAGGAAGCTGCGGACCGTCGTCTGCACGAGGATCGGCCCCGTCACGATCAGCACCACCCCGACCAGCAGCGCCTTGTCGCCGATCAGCGAGAACGACTCGCGAACCACGATCGCAACCGCGATCAGAAACGCGCCGAAGCCGGCAACGCCGACGTAGTGCAAACGGTCATAGACATCGCGCATCGCACACATGCCCAGCACCGCCAGCAGCTCGAGCGCACCGCCGCAGATCAGCAGCGCCAGCGCGATGACCGCACGCCAGCTCACAGCCGGCGCTCCATCAGGCGAGCGAAAAACAGCGAGCCGACCAGCGACATCGGCGCGAATACGACCGCAAGGTCGATGAACGGCTGGCGGTGAAACCCCTCCGACAGCAGCATTAGGATCGTCGTCAGCAACACCGCGCCGACTTCGACCGCCGCCAGCCCGGCGGTCGGCGGCGCGAGGAGCGCGACGGCCATGCAGGGGAGCAGCGCGAGGCCGAGGACGGCCGCCGCGATCTGCCACTCGTTCATCCGAGCTCCAGTACGTCGATCGCTTGAGTGCGACCCGAGCGGCGAAGCTGATGGCCGAGGATCAGCTCGCGCTCGGGATCGACTCCGACGATGATCGTGTTCGGGGCAAACGAACCGAACGACTCCGCCAGCGCCCACTTGCCGGTCTCGAGTCGCTCGTCCTCCCCGCAGTGAAACCGGACCGCGCGGAACTCCCCGTTGACGGCCTTCGGATGCACCAGCTGTCGCAGCGCGACGAGCGACAAGGCGATGACGTCGGACGGCACCCTGAGCAGCGGCTCATAAAGCCGGCCGAGCCACCGCGCCTTCGTCGACAGATCGGAGATCCGCTGCTCGCGGGCGAGCTCGAAGCCGGCCGCCGCGAGCAGCGCCGCGCCGGCGCCGACGATCAGCTCCGGCAGGTCCGTGATGTCGATCAGCAGCAGGTACAGCGCGCCGGCCGCCAGCCAACAAACGAAGAACGCAGAGGCACGCCGTAACACGCCTTTTGAGCTACCCGAGCCGATGCGTCCGCTAACGCGAGGTCACCGCGCGACGAGCTCGACGTGCGAGACCACCTGATCCGCGACCAACGCGTGAACCGCGAACGCAGGCGGATCGTCGACGAACTCCAGCCGGTCAGACGGAATCCGCAGCCGGGCCTGAAGGTGGGTGGCCGGCGCGCGTCACCCGAGCGCCAACGCCGCCGCGCCCGCAGCGACCAGGGCGCTCGCTAGAATCCGCCGGCTCGGCATCCGCTCGTGGAATACGAACGCGCCGATGGCCGCGGCAAACACGACGCTCGTCTCACGCAGCGCCGCCACGACGGCCAGCGCACCGCGCGTCTGGGCCCAGAGGACGAGGCCGTAGGCGATCAGCGACAGAACCCCGGCGATCGTGCCGCGTTGAATCAGCTCGCGATCGAACACAGCT
>JBKQJQ010000156.1:0-7227 GCA_052147875.1 Solirubrobacteraceae bacterium
CCCGCACACCTTCAAGTACGGGGTCACCGGCAGCTGGGTGAACGGCCTCGAGCTCGTGCTGGCGCCCGGCGAGCTCCTCACGGTCGGCGGCGCGGTCCGTAAGGACGTCGCGGGTTACGACGTCAAGTCGTTGATGATCGGCTCGGAGGGGACGCTCGGCGTCGTCACGGCGGCGTGGCTGAAGCTGATCCCGGCGCCCCAGGCGCAGTTGCCGGTCGTCGCGACCTACGCCGACACCCGCACCGGGTGCGAGGCGCTGCTGAGCGTGCTCGCCAACGGGATCGTCGCGGCCGCGATCGAATACCTCGACGGGGGCGCGCTCGAGGCCGCCCCGCTGCCCTCCGTGCCGAGCCCGGGCGCGTTCATGCTGATCGCCGAGGCCGACGGCTCGACCGCCGAGGCGAAGCGCATCCGCGCCGAGCTGATCGAGGTCCTCAGTGAAGGCGCGCAGAGCATCCACTCCCCTCAGGACCGGGGCGCGATCCGCGAGCTTTGGCGCTGGCGCGCCGGGGTCTCGCACGCGGTCGCAGCGCAGCGCGGCGGCAAGGTCTCGGAGGACATCGTGGTCCCAGTCGAGCGCCTGCGGGAGGCGGTCGAGGCAACCCGCGAGATCGGCGCCCGCCACCGGCTGCCGACCTGCAGCTGGGGCCACCGGCGACGGCAACCTGCACTCGACGTTCATGGTCGACCGCACCGACCCCGATGAGCTGCGGCGCGCCGAGCAGGCGGCACGGGAGCTGTTCGCGCTCGCCGTCGGCCTAAAAGGCTCAGTGTCGGGTGAGCACGGGCTCGGCGTGACCAAGCGCGGCGCGGTACCAGCGTCCGCGGTCGAGCAGTCGATCAAGCGCCTGTTCGACCCCAAGGGGCTTCTGAACCCGGGTAAGAAGATCTAAGCGGTCGCGCGGGCCCGGCCGCCTGGTGTCGCGGATCACGGTCGAAGCCGTCGAGCAGCTGGAGCTCACGGAGGGCAGTCGCGTGACCGCGGTGATCAAGGCCCAGACGTGCTCGTCGCCACCGGTAGTGGGATAACGACGGGGAATATCAACGTCGATATCCCACACGGCGTGTGAGGATCCCTGACACGGCCGACACGGCCATCCCGAGCAGCTCGGCGAGCTCAGGCGGCGGTCAGCCGCAGACGCCGCCCTGCGCGCTCACCGCGACTTGCCGCTCATCGGTCCGGTGGGCCACAACCGATCGGGCCCAGGAGCGGTCAAACAGGCCGGGCGGACGTTGCGCTCGATCGCGTCCCAGCCACCTGGTCGCGGGAGGCCCGGATGAACAGCGTCCTCCGGAACTACATCTAAGCCGCCACGCGGGCCCGCGCCCGCTCGCGCCCGGCCGGCAGGACCCGCGTGCGGATGTCGTACTCGTAGACATAGAAGTCGAGCTCGATCGTGTGTCGCGGGCGATCGGACCAGTGGCCGTGGCGGCGGATGTCGCGCTTCATCTCGGCCTCCATCTCGGAGACCGACGGCAGTACCCAGGCGCCCGCCAGCCACTGCGCGGCGAACTTCGCCTGGCACTCGGCGAACGGGAACACGGTCGGGATCGCCTGGCCGAGGCCGATGAACGCCAGATCGTCGATCCCCGGCTTGAACATCCGCTTGTAGAGCGGCAGCACGTTCCGCGGCGCCGAGAGGAAGTCCGGATCGAAGAACGGGAACGAGATCTTGTAGCCGGTCGCGTAGATGATCGCATCGGCCTGCTCGACGCTGCCGTCGGCGAACCGCACCCGATCGCCCAGCAGCTCGTCGACATCGGGCTTGGCGACCGCGTCGCCCGACCCAAGTCGCAGCAATAGCTCACTCGAGACCGTCGGATGGGCTTCAAGGAAGCGGTGATTGGGCTTTGGCAAGCCGAAGTCCTCCATCCGCCCCGAGACGAGCCGCGGCAGCAACTGCGCGACCCGGCGCTGGAGATTCAACGACAGCCGTGGATTGGTCTTGACGACCTGATCGACCGGGCGCCCGAAGGCGTACTTCGGGATCACCCAGGCGCCGCTGCGCGTCGACAGGAAAACCTGCTCGGAGACCCCCTTGCGCGAGAGCTCGGACACGATGTCGACGCCGCTGTTGCCGATCCCGATGACGACCACGCGCTTGCCGTACAGGTCGAGCGGCTCACTCGGATCGACGTAGTGGTGGGAGTGGATCGTGGGGCCGTCGAACGTCCCCCGGAAGTCCGGGTACGAGGGGTCCCAGTGGTGGCCGTTGCAGACCAGCAGCGCGTCGAACTCGTGCTGGGTGCCGTTTTCGGTCCGGATCAGCCAGCCGCCGCCGTCGCGACGCCGCGCCTCCGAGACGACGGTCTCGAACTCGATCCGATCGCGGAGCGCGAAGCGGTCGGCGTACTCGCGCAGGAACTGGTGGATCTGTGTGTGGTGCGGGAAGTCGGGATAGCGCTCGTCCATCGGGAAGTCGGCGAAGCTGATCGCCTGCTTGGAGGTGTCGATGTGCAACGACCGGTAGGCGGACGAGCGTCCATTGGGATTGCCGAAGTACCAGTTGCCGCCGATCTCATCGCTGGCCTCGAAGCACGTGTACGGGACGCCCCAATCGCGCAGCGACTTGCCCGCCACGAGGCCGCTGACGCCGGCCCCGATCACACACGTGCGCGGCGCCATCAGCGCTTGGTCAGAAGCCCGTAGGCGTCGGGCCGGCGCGTCGTCAGGAACGGGAACAGCTCCAGCCAGTCGCGGCGCTGGTCGAGGTCGAGATCAGCAACCAACACCGCGGGCTCGTCGCGCGGCGCCTGCACGAGCACGCGGCCGTAGGGATCCGAGATGAAGCTCGAGCCATAGAAGGTGAGCGGCGGCTCGACCCCGATCCGGTTGATCGCGACCATGAACGTCCCGTTCGCGACCCCGTTGCCGACGATCACCTGCTGCCACAGAGGCTGGGTGTCGAACTCGGGGTGGTCAGGCTCTGAGCCGATCGCGGTCGGATAGACCAGCACCTCGGCACCCTCGATCGAGTACGCCCGCGCGAGCTCCGGGAACCACTGATCCCAGCACGTCGGCAGGCCGAGCTGGGCCTCGCCGTCGCCGGTCGGCAGCGGCACGAGATGGAACGCGTCGGCGTCGGCCGGACCGGGGCGGAAGTAGCGGTCCTCGTAGTAGCCGGCCGTGACCGGGATGTGCATCTTGCGGGTGCGCGAGACCAGCCGCCCGTCGGGCGCCACCAGGACGGCGGTATTGAACCCGAGGCCATCGGGCTTGTGGCCCGCTCGGCTTCCAGCCTCGCTTAATCCGGCCGCGCCCGAATCATCGGGCTCGGCATCCGCGCGCTCGTACAGCGATGCGTGCACGTAGACGCCGGTCTCGGCCGCGACCTCGCGCGCGAACGCGACCGTCGGCCCGGACTCGAGCTCCTCGGGCACTGCCCCCGCAGCAGTCGGGCCGTCAGGCGTGATCGCGAAGTACGGCGACAGCGTCAGCTCCTGCAGGCAGACGACGCGTGCGCCCTCCCCCGCGGCCGTGCGGATTCCGCGCGCGAGCGCCTCGAGGTGCTCGTCGGCCGAGGCGTGCCAGCGCTCCTGCACAAGACCGAGCCGCAGCGGCTCGCGCTCGGGCGGTCGCGTACGCGCCGGCGACGGCGGCGGCGGGTAGGCGGTCAGCAGCTGCTGGTGTTCAGCCATTGCGCACCGGTACCTGCTGGGTGATGCAGTGCGGTCCGCCGCCGCCGAATGCGAGCACCAGCCCCGGCACCGCGACGACCTCGCGGTCGGGGTAGCACCGGGCGATGATCTCGAGCGCCTGCTCGTCGGTATCTGCGCCCGCGACCGGCACGATCACTCCACGATTGCAGATGTAGAAGTTGAGGTAGCTCGCCGCGACCTGCTCGCCGGCGACCTCGGCGTATGGGAGCAACGCAAGCTCGGTGACCTCGATCCCGGCATCGGCGAGACGACGCGCGTTCTCAGTGCAGTTGTCGTGGTTGAGATTGTCCGGCGCCACCGTCTGCAGCAGCACCCGGCCGGGCTCGATGAAGGCGGCGATCAGGTCGACGTGGCCATCGGTGTCGCGGTCTTCGATCAGCCCCATCCCAAGCCACACGATCCGCTCGACTCCGAGCCGCAGACGGAGCTCAGCCTCGATCTGCTCACGCGACAGCGACGGATTGCGATTCGGGTTCAACAGGCATTGCTCTGTCGTCAGCAGCGTCCCGTCGCCATCGGTCAGAATCGATCCGCCTTCGAGCACGATCGAGGACCCGACGACCTCGTCGCCGAGCTGCCGCGCGATCAGTCCGCCGACGGCCGCATCCCTGTCCCAGGGAGGGAACTTCTCGCCCCAGGCGTTGAAACGGAAGTGCACCGCGACCCGACCGCCGTCGTCGCCGTAGGTGTAGATCGGGCCACAGTCACGCAGCCACGAGTCGTCGAGCGCAAGCTCGACGATCTCGACGTTGTCCGAACACGCAGCCCGAGCCAGGGCGGCGTCCTCACCGGCGTTGGCGATCATCGTCACCGGCTCGAACGCAGCGACGGCGTTCGCGACCGCGGCGTAATCGGAGCGGGCCTGTTGCATCGTCTCGCCCCACAGCTCGACGCGGCACGGCCAGCCCATCAAGGTTCTCTCGTGGGGCTCCCATTCGGCGGGCGTTCGCACGCCGAGAGAGTAGCCGCTCCTACGTCTTGAGACCCGTCAGTCGAGGTGCTGGCGGTGCGCGATCGCGGCCGCCTGCGTGCGCCCCTGCACACCGAGCTTGGCGAGGATCCGCGACACGTGGACGCTGGCGGTCTTTTCGGCCATGAACAGCGCCGCGCCGATCTGGCGGTTGGTCGCCCCCTGGGCGACGAGCGCCAGCACCTGGCGCTCGCGCGGGGTGAGCCCGAACGGGTCTTCGACGACCGGCGCCGTCGCCCCGTTGGACGACTCCTCGACGCCAAGATCGAGCCGGCCACGCTCGGCGAGCGCCCTGACCTCGGCGGAAAGCCACTCCGAGCCGAGCTCGTCCGCGGTCTGCAGCGCCGCGCGGGCCAGCGGTGCCGCCGCCGCCCGATCGCCGGCCGTCACTTGGGCCTCGGCTTCGCGCCAGCGCGAGATCGCGACCGGGTACGGGCGATCCACCTGCTCCCAGGCGGTGACCGCCTTGGCCCACTCGCGGGCGCCCCGACCGCGAGCGCGCGCCAGCTCGGCCTTCCCCTCTGCCAGGTAGGCCCGCTCGACCGGTCCCCCCTCCGAGGCCGCGGCCTCGAGCCGACTGACGTGCAGCCGGCAGCGGGTCAGCGCGTCGCGCAGCTCGCTCTTCTCGCCCAGATCGCGGGCCCGCTGCGCCCGGTCGGCCTCGATCCGCGTCCCGGCGGCGGCGACGCGGGCGATCCGATTGACATCGTCGGTACAGAGCTCGATTCGCCCGAGCGCATTCTCGACCGCGGCGCGTGCCGCGTCGTAGTCGTGCCGGCGGCGGCGAAGCTCGCCCATCAACAGCCCGTACAACGCGATCCACTGCGGCTCCGATGACTCGCAGACGAGGTCGTCGACCGACGCCAGGCAGGCCTCGGCGGCATCCTCGTCGCCGACGCCGAGCGCCAGTTCGGCCTCGCGAAGCTGACGGAACATCAACATGTTCCCCGCCACGCGCGACGCCGACGGGCCGAGGCTGTGGCGAGCCAGCGACCAATCGCCGACCCTGAAAGCGGCCTCTGAAATCGTCAATGTGATCCAGTCGTGGCTGCGCATAAAGCTCCGCGGCGTCAGCGCCATGCCTTCCTGGGCGATCTCGAGTGCCTCCCGCGTGCGACCGGAGAGGATCAGCATGTCGGCGAGGTTCGAGTAGGCGGTCGAGATGCTGTCGATATCTTCGTTCTGTCGCGCGATCTCGATTGCCCGCCGCAGGCTGCCTACGCCCTCGTCGACCCGCCCGAGCATCGCCTGCGCCATCCCGAGGGTGTTGTTCACCTCGCACTCGGCGAGCGAGTCGCCGGCCTCGATCGCGGCCGTGAGCGCCACTTCGCCGTCGCCGATCGCATCGCGGTATCGCCCGCGCAGGACGCGCATCCGCGCCAGCCAAGCCAACAACAGCGCCCGTTCACGGCCCCCCTCCTCGGGGGCCAGCAGCGCCAGCGCCCGCTCTGCCGTCTCGATCGCAACCTGCCCCCGGTTCAGCGACCACTGGACCCGCGACAGCCGCCCGAGCAGCGCCGCGTAGCGCTGCGTCTCGCGCTCGGGATCCAGCGCTTCGAGCGCACGACCGAGCAGGACCTCCGCGCGCGACCGGTCACCGGAGATCCCGTATGCCCTCGCGGCCCGCGCCAGCAGATCGACATGATCGATCTCCTGCGGTCGCGCGTCCTCGGTGACGCGCGGCCATAGCTCGAGCGCCCGTTCGAGTAGCTCGCTCACCTCGGCGTAGGCGTGCGCGCGCCCGGCAAGCGTCGCAGCGTGGACGCTTGCGCGCAGAGCGGCCGGCTGGTCGCCCGCGGCCGCGTAGTGGCTGGCGATCATCGTCGCGCGATCGAGCTCGCGCTCCTCGCCACCCAGCTCCCCCGCCTCGAGCGCCTTCGCCAGCGCCAGGTGCCATTCGCCCCGCTCACCGGGGAGCAGGTCGTCGTACAGCGCCTCGCGCAGCAGCGCGTGACGGAAACAGAAGCGTTCGTCCTCGTCGGCGATCAGCACTTGCTCGGCGAGCGCCTCGCGCAGCGTCGCCTGGACCTGTTCGCGCTCGGCGCCCAGCACCGCGACCAGCGTCGACTCGTCGAGCGCGCGCCCCACGGCTACCGCTCGCGTGGCGCGCTGCGTTTGTTCTGACAGGCGCTCGATCCGACCCAGGAAGGCGTCGCGCAGGCTCTGCGGGGGCGCGCCGCGTCCATCCAGCCCGGCCGCCAGCAGCTCCTCCGTGTAGAGCGGGTTGCCTTCGCTGCGCATGTACAGACGCTCGAGCAGCTTCGCGTCGGGCGCCGCTCCGAGGATGTCGGCGAGCGCTTCGCCAAGCTCGTCGCGATCGAACGGCTCCAGGTCGATCCGGCGCGCCCGCTCGAGCCGATCGAGCTCGGCCAGCAGCGGGCGCAGCGCGTGTCGGCGGTGGAGCTCGTCAGAGCGATAGGTCAGCAGCAGCACCACCCGCTCCTGGCGCATGCTCCGCGCCAGAAACGCTACAAACGTGCGGGTCGAGCTGTCGGCCCAGTGCATGTCCTCGAGGATCAGCACCACAGGGGCCGGGTCGGCCAGCAGGTCAAGCAGCTCGAGCACCGCCTCGAACAGCCTCACCTGCCCGGTGGGGT
>JBKQJQ010000157.1:0-6304 GCA_052147875.1 Solirubrobacteraceae bacterium
GGGTCGTCAGTCAGCACTGGTTGCCTCCATCCTCAGTCTCAGCGCCCGCACTCCCCGGCTGACGCGCTTGCGGACCACCAGCTCCGAGCACTGCAGCTCGGCGGCGATCTCGCCGTAGCCGCGGCCATCCAGGACGCGCGCGCGGACCGCGTCGCGCTGGTCGGCGGGGAGGCTGTCGAGCAGCTGCGACGCCTCCGCGCCGGCCACCGCCTCGATCTGGTCGAGCGCCTCGTCGCTCAACACGATCCGGCTCATGCCGAGCGCCCGGCGCGCCGAGTCCTCTGCACAGCCGCGGCGGCGCGCCTCGTGCAGCTTGTTCCAGGCGATCCCGTACAGCCAACCGCGGGCCGGCTCGGGCCGAGGCTCGTAGCGGGGCGCCGCCTCGAGTGCCGCCGCGAACGTCTCGGCCATCAGATCGAACGCCAGCTCGGGACCGTCCACCCGGCGGCGGAAGAACGCCAGCACGCCGCGCACATGGCGGCGATAGAAGACCCCCGAACGCCGCCGGGTCAGCGACGGTCGCGATCAGCAGCTCGCCGTCGGTCCGCGGGTCAGGCAGACCCTCCATACCCGCTTATTGTCGGCGGGCGGCGATTTGTGACAGCGACCTACGCGGCGGGCGGAGCTTCAGCCGCGGCGTCACTCGGGGTGGGCGACGCACTCTCCGACTCGTGGTCCGCTCGGTCTCCGGCGTCGGCTGATGGGGCCATGCCGGAGTCATCCGGCTGTGCGCCGTTCTGCTCCGCCTCATCTCGACGCTGCGAGCCGCGACCGACGACGTCGGAGGGCTGATGGGCGCCATCGGAGGGCTGTTTGGCGCCATCGGAGGGCTGCTTGGCGCCATCGGAGGGCTGCTTAGCGCCATCGGAGGGCTGCTTAGCGCCGTCGGAAGACTGCTTGGCGCCCTCGACCTCGCCCGCCAGGACCGCCTTCGACGGGGCCAGCATCATTGTCATGTTGCGCCCGTCCTGGAGCGGTGACTGCTCGATGACGCCGACATCCGACAGCTCCTCGGCGAGCCTGTCAAGCAGCGCCGTGCCGCGCTCTGGGTGCGTGACCTCGCGGCCACGGAACATGATCGTCACCTTGACCCGGTCCTTACCGAGCAGGAACCGGCGGACGTGGCCCTTCTTGGTGTCGTAGTCGTTCTGCGCGATCTTGGGGCGGAACTTGATCTCGCGGATCGTGATCTGCTGCTGGTGCTTGCGGGCGGCCTTCTGCTTCTGGGCCTGCTCGTAGCGGAACTTGGAGTAGTCGAGCACCCGGCAGACGGGTGGGCGCGCGTCGGGCGCCACCTCGACCAGATCGAGATCGCGCTCTTGCGCGTAGGCCAGCGCTTCGGCGGTCGGGATGACGCCGATCTGCTTGCCGTCCTCGCCGACGAGTCTGACCTCGGGTACACGGATCCGATCGTTGATCCGAGTCAGGTCCCGCTCGGGCGGGCGCCGGTCAAACCTACGGGGTACCGGCACTAGTTGAAGGCGCGGCGTTGATTCAAGCGGTGCCGGGCCGTGTGTGGTGCAGTTGGATCAACAGGGCCGAGTATAGCGGCGATATCTACGCAATCGAGCGACTCTTAACCAGTTCAGAAACGCGCTCTGAAAACTGCTCGATCGTCTCGGAGCCCGTATCGCCGGCTTTGTGCTCGCGGACGCTGACGACGCGAGTCTCCTGCTCGCGGTCGCCGACGACCAGCATGAACGGGATCTTGCGCAGCTCGGCCTCGCGGATCTTGCGCGACACCGACTCGCTGCGTTCGTCGGCCTCGGTGCGCACCCCGCGCGCCAGCAGCGCCTCGGCGACCTGCCCCGCGTACAGGTTGTGGCGGTCGGCGATCGGCAGCACGATCGCCTGGACCGGGGTCAGCCAGACAGGCAGCTCGCCCCCCAGGTGCTCGAGCAGAATCCCGATGAACCGCTCGTAGGAGCCCATCAGCGCCCGGTGGATCATCACCGGCTGGTGCTCGGCGTTGTCGGCGCCGGTGTATGTGAGCCCGAAGCGCGCGGGCATGTTGTAGTCCAGCTGAACCGTCCCGAGCTGCCACGAGCGGCCCAGTGAGTCGGTCATGTGCATGTCGATCTTGGGGCCGTAGAAGGCGCCGTCGCCCTCGTTGATGTCGTAGGCCAGGCTCTGGCTGTCGAGCGCCTGCACGAGCGCCGCCTCGCTCTGGTCCCAGAGCTCGTCTGAGCCGATCCGCTTCTCGGGCCGGGTCGAGAACTCGAGCCTGACGTCGATTCCGAACACGGCGTAGGTCGCGAACGCGAACTCCAGGCAGCCCGCGACCTCCTCCTGGATCTGCTCCTTGGTACAGAAGATGTGGGCGTCGTCCTGGGCGAAGTGGCGCGCACGCAGCAGCCCGTGCAGTGTCCCGCTGGGCTCGTCGCGGTGCAGCAACCCGGGCTCGGAGTAGCGCACCGGCAGGTCGCGGTAGGAATGCGGGCGCAGCGAGTAGAGCTTCGCGTGGCCGGGGCAGTTCATCGGCTTGAGCGCCATCGGCCGGTCCTCTGACTCGGTGATGAACATGTTCTCGTCGTACTTGTCCCAGTGGCCCGAGGTTTTCCACAGCGAGCTATCGAACAGCAGCGGCGTCTTGACCTCCGTGTAGCCGCGCGGCGCCCCCATCTCGCGGCTCAGTGCGACCAGCGAGTTGTAGACCTGGGTCCCGGCCGGCAGCCAGAATGCGGCCCCCGGCGAGACGTCGGAGAACGTGAACAGCCCCAGCTGCGGGCCGAGGCGGCGGTGGTCGTCGGCGCGCGCGCGCTCGAGGCGCTCGAGGTACTCCTCGAGGTCCGCGCGCGAGAAGAACGCCGTCCCGTACACGCGCGTGAGCTGGATGCGGTTGGAGTCCCCGCGCCAGTACGCACCGGCGACCGACTGCAGCTTGAACGCCTTGATCCGCTTCGTGGTCGGGGCGTGCGGGCCGCGGCACAGGTCGGTGAAGTTGCCGTTGGTGTACAACGAGACGGTCTCGACGCCCTCGTCGCGGATCAGGTCCTCGATCAGCTCGACCTTGTAGTCCTGCTGCTCTGAGCGGAAGCGCGCGAGCGCGTCGGCCACCGGCACGTCCTCGCGTACGAACGGCTCGTCGGCGTCGATGTGCTCCTGCATGCGCGCCTCGATCTGCTCGAAGTCGGCATCGGACACGGTGACCCCGTCGGGAAACTCGAAGTCGTAGTAGAAGCCGTCGTCGATCGCCGGCCCGATCGAGATCTTTACGCCGGGGTAGAGGTCGAGCACGGCTGCCGCGAGCACGTGCGCGGCGTCGTGTCGGATCAGTGCCAGGGCCTCCTCCCCGCTTCGCTCGGTGAGGATCTCGAGTCCCTTGGCGGGGCCGGCGCCGTCGGGCAGCGGGCGCGCGAGGTCGCGCAGCTCGTCTCCGACCTTGACCGCCAGCGCCGCGCGCGCCAGCCCGGGGCCGATCGCGGCGGCCGCGTCGGCGCCGGTCGCCTGCTCGGGCAGCGTCAGCTGCTTGCCATCTGGGAGCGCGTACTGCATCGCCCCTGATGCTAGGGCCGCTTAGCCGTTTGTGCATGTGTCGACGCCGAGGCGCTGGACCGTGTTGTGGTCGACCAGCCCATCGGTGTCACGTGCGCGGACGACGAAGTAGGCCGGAGTGCTGTTCGGAATCGTGACGCTGTACTGAGTCACGCCGGCCGGCGTCGTCCAGGTCGGGCTCGAGTAGTTCTCGCCGCCCGACGTCGGCGAGTAGAAGATCTCGTAGACGATCTGCGAGCTTGGAGTCAGCGGATCGGTCGCCGCCGACCAGGTGAGCTCGTAGGTCCTCTGCAATGGCAGGACCTCGGGGCTGTTCACGATGCAGGTGGTGGCGCTCGTCAGCCCGGCGAACGCCGGCCCGCTCTGACTGCCGGTGCCGGTGCCGGCCTTGCGGACCGAGAACGAGAAGCGGCCGATCGTCTGCGGCGCGATCACGATGTCCTGGCAGATGATCGCGGTCTTCAGCGGCTCGCAGACGGTGCTCAGGTACTCGACGATCCGCCCGCGGAACTTGCCTGCGCACCAGGTGCCGCCGCGGCCGTTTGGCTTCAGCGTCAGGCGCACGCGCGAGCCGGCGCTGGTGGCAACGATCGCCATCGAGACGCTCGACGTGCAGCGACTCCCGCGCGCGCCGCTCGCGTACAGCTCGTAGCGGCGGTGCAGAGCGGCGCCGGTCGCGCTTGGGGCACGGAAGCGGACCACGAACTTGGTCGTCGGCTTGCCCGACGACGGCGACACGTACACCCGCACGCTCGCGGCAGCGGTTGAGGCGAACGCGCCGAGGGCGAGCAGCGCGGTCGCGAGCACGAGCGCAAAGACCCTCTGCCTCATCGGCCGCAGAATTACCCGTTTCGGAGGATTCCAAACGGCTTCGAGGCCGTGGCAGGCGGCCGCGAGCAGCCTGGTCCGGGGCCGTGACGAGCGGCCGCGGTCACGCTACAGTTACCACCTCCCCGGACGATTAGCTCAGCTGGGAGAGCGCCGCCTCGACAAGGCGGAGGTCGCTGGTTCGAGCCCAGCATCGTCCACTCCCCAAAGCCCCGCTCCGGCGGGACTTTGGCGTCTCAGAGGCCTCGTGGTCCTCCATCTGGTCCTTCAGGTCCGACACGGCCGATCGACCGCTACCGAACCTGGACTTGGAGGCTGGAGCGTGGGCGGGTTGCGCTAACGGGCGCATCGTCACCGGGCTTCAGCGGACCGCCGGCAGGTCGGTACCAGGGTTCTGGCGATCATACGCCCGCGCGATGGCCATCCAGATGTCGGTGGAGATCGGCTTGCCCCCGACGATCTCGAGGTTGGTGGCGACGGCGATCGTGAGCTGTCGCGAAGGGTCGGTCCAGTCCTCGGCCTCGAAGCCGCCGAAGTAGCCGCGGTGCCCCAGCCAGAAGTGACCGTCGAACGACCGGTCTCGAATACCGAAGCCGTAGTCGCCGCGGCCGATGTGGGTCATCTGTCTGAGTGCTGTCGCGCTCAGCAGCCGGCCGCCCAGCAGAGCGTTGCCGAACCAGGCCAGGTCAAGCGAGCTCGTGGCCAGGCCGCCATCGGTGAACACCGGTCCCCAAACGGCGCTCGACACGCCGAACCCCGGGATCCACTGACTGACGAGCGAGCCATCGCGATAGAGCAGGTACGGGTGGGCCACGCGCGCCTTGGCCGCCGGAGTGGGAACGAACGTCGCGGAGGTGATCCCTAGCGGTCTGGCGATCAACTGCTGAAAGTCGTGCTCGATCGAGCTATGGGTGATCCGCTCCAGAATCGCACCGAGCACGATGTAGTTGGTGTCCGAGTACTGGTATTCGCGTCCGGGGGGAAACTTCGGGGTTCCCAGTCCTGTGCCTAGCCCGGTCAAGACCTGGTCGACTGTCCAGTGGTGGCGGGGCCGGTGTTGGATCATCCACTCGATCCGCGGGTTGTTGAGGTAGTCCGGGAGCCCGCTGGTCATGTTGAGCAGCATCCGCACGGAAATCTGACGGGCGTTCGGAAGCCGGGGATAGAACTGCGACAACCTCGTGCCCAGCGAGAGATGACCGTCCTGAATCTCCAGCATGACCATCGTGGCCACCACGGTCTTGACCGCGCTGTTGAGGATGAATAGGGACTGGTTGTTTGCCGGACGCTTGGAGCGTAGATCCAGAACGCCAGTCGCATCGGCCCACACCACGCGGCCGCACACCACCACCGCCGCGGTTGCAGCGGGAGCATGAACGCGACTGCGCGCTGCGCGAAGGGCCGCATCGAGCACGCCGCCGAGCGCGGACTGCCGCGCATCGAGGGCGGATCCAACCCTTCCGATGCTGGCCGGGCTGGAGCCGGGCGCGCATCTGGCCTGGGGCGAGTACGCGATGGGCACCGGCACCGACGGCTGCGTGCCCCCATGCCCGCCCGCCATCAGCAGCGCGACCACGGCGATCGCGCCGATCGCGCTAGCCAGGAGCGGCGCCAACCCTCGAGGATGAGGCAGACGCGGAAGACTGATCTTGCGCGTGAACTCGAGCATCTCGGTTTCCAGTTGGCGTTCGTGCGGCCCCTGGCCACAGTCGCCAGCCCTCAGCAGGGACCGCCGCCGTCGCGGGACTCATGCTTGATCCGTGCGCTCGCAGCGGATGGGGACGCCACGTAAAGTAGGCATGAGGCGTGGCGCGCCGGTTGACTGTTTGCAGCGGTTCGGTTAAGAGCAGCAGCTCACTTATCCGGTGTCTGAGAGTCTGACGAGCCCCCGTCACCCCTTCTACGCTGGAGAACCGCCCGGACCCCGAAGAACAGGATCACGGCTATCGCGGCACCGATGAGCGCCCACGCCCACCCCGGA
>JBKQJQ010000158.1:0-8685 GCA_052147875.1 Solirubrobacteraceae bacterium
CGCGATGCTCGGGCACCACATCGTCGGGCTCGGGTATCGAGAGCTCGCCCCGGTCCGGCTCGTGACGGACCAGCGGCTCGAGCCGAGGATGGCCCTCCGGCACGATTCCGTACAGATCGTGGATCTCTCGCTCGAACCAGTGCGCGGCCGAGATCGTGGGCGTCAGCGACGGGTACGAACCGCCCGTCGCCTCGGCGCGGAGCCGCACTACGCCCTCCGGCGACGCGACGATCGCGCACAGCTCCGGCGTGCCCGCCTCGCCGAAAGCGAACAGCATCATCAGCCGGCCGCCGATGGCCTGAACCTCACGCGCGAGATCGCGCGCGTCGCAGACCCGATCGGTAACGGCGATCACGTCCGACCCCCGATCACGGCGGCCGCGCTGTGCAGTAGGCGGCTCAGCGGCTCAGGGATCCAGAGTCCCAGCACGAGCACAACGAGCAGGCTCACGACCATCGCCGCGATCATCAGCGGCTGCTCCGCGCCCGAACGCCGCGGCGGCGTGTCGGCCGAATCGTCCTCGCTCGACAGCACCATGCGGTGAAACGCCTGGTAGAGGCCAACGAACGCGACGTTGGCGAACACCAGCAGCAGCCCGGCGAGCGCGAACTTGGAGCGAGAGAAGCCGCCCGTCACGATCAGCAGCTCCGAGCGGAAGATCCCGAACGGCGGCACGCCCGAGATTGCCAGCGCTCCCATCAGCACCATCACGCCGGTGAACGGCGCCACTCGCATGACACCCCGCACGCCGCTGATCTCGCGGGTCTCGTACCTGCTCAGCACTCCTCCGGCGCCGAAGAAGGCCAGCGTCTTGGCGGCGGCGTGCATGAGCACGTGGAAGAACGCACCGTACGCCGCGATCGGGCCGCCGATGCCGATACCCAGGGAGACGATCCCCATGTGCTCGATCGACGAATAGGCGAGCAGCCGCTTGAAGTTCGTCTGACGCAGTGCGCAGAAGCTGGCCAGCACCAGCGACAGCGCGCCGAACACCAGCAGCAGGACGTGCACGTACGAGGGGCCCACCGCCAGCTGCGTGATCGCGCCAAGCCGCAGGACCGCGTACAGAGCGGCGGCCAGCAGTGCCCCGGAGAGCATCGCGCTGATCGGGCTAGGTCCCTCCGAATGCGCGTCGGGCAACCACGCGTGCATCGGCACCAACCCGACCTTGGTTCCAAAGCCGACCAGCACAAACGCAAACCCGGCACGAACGAGCGACCGGACCAGATGCGGGGCTGCGCCCGCGAGGATCGTGTAGGTCGGCGTGTAGTGCTCACCAAGACTCGGCACCCCGGCGGCGTAGATCACCACGATCCCCAGGAGTCCGACCGCGAGCCCGGCGGACCCGATCACGATGTATTTCCAGCCAGCCTCGAGCGACTCGTCCGAGCCCTCGCTGGTGACCAGCAGGGCGCTGACGACGGTCGTCAACTCGACCGCCACCCACATCACCCCGAGGTTGGCGACGATCGGCGTCGCCAGCAGCGCGAGGCCGAAAAGGTTCAGCAGCGGCCAGTAGACGCGGCGCAGCCTCACGTGGCCGACCCCGGGCTTGAGATAACCCACCGAGTACACAGCGACGACCGCGTAGACGAAGGCGACCGCGACCAGGAACACGCCGCTCAGGCCGTCGAGGAACAGGACGCCGCCGAGTGCGTGCTGGCCCCGGTCGACGTGGTAAGCGAACACAGCGATCAGCGACGCGATCAGCGCGCCGCTGGCCGCCGCCGCGGAGATCCATCCGCTCGCGGGCCGATCGCCGATCGAGAACGTGAGCGCCGCCGCGACGAGCGCCAAGCTGAGCGATAACAGGAGCCAGACAGCCATCAGCCCCGAAGCACCGCCATGTCCTCGATGCTCGTTGTCTTCGCGCGTGCCGCGATCAGGCGCGCGAACACGCCGTAGAAAACCACCGCCGGCAGCAGGTCGAGCAGCAGCAGGAACCCGATCGCGAACGGCAGTCCGGGAGCGATCGCGACCGTGGCCAGGAACACCCCGTTCTCGAGCGTCAGCAGGCCGACGATCTGGCTGATCACGTTGGGTCGCGTGATCATGAAGAAAAACCCGATCAGGACCAACGCCAGCGGCATCCCGAGCGCGGGGGTCGGCAGCAGCGCCGCGTGGATCGGCAGCGCCGACGCCGACCAGTAGGCGAGCCCCGCGAGCGCCACGCCGATCAGCAGCGACATCGGAACCTGGACAACGAGCGGCACCTCGTGCTCGGACACCCGGCGCGTGACGGCCCGGTCGATCGCCAGCGGGATCACGACGACCTTGATCGCCGCCGTCCAGACGGCCAGGACGATCAGCGCCACGTTGCCCCGGTCGATGCCCACCAGGAGCGTGTAGCCGGCCGCGAACACCGAGAGCACCGCGTAGACACGCACCTGCTCATGGACCTGTTTGACCGCCAGCAGCGCCAGCCCGCTGAGCAGCGCGGCGATTGCGATCAGCGCGGCAGTCGCGTGTGCGAAGTCGTAGTGGGGCGCCGCGTGCATCTGGTCAGCCGTTGGCGAGGTAGAAGACGAGGATCGCCAGCACCGACAGGACGAATCCCGCGCCCATGAAGTCGGGGATCCGGAACAGCCGCAGCTTCGCGAAGCTCGACTCGATCACGACCATCACCAGCCCGAGCCCGATCATCTTCAGCAACAGCCAGCCGAGCGCGGCCGCCACCGCTCCGACGCTGCGATTGTCGGCCAGCCCCCACGGCACGACGAGCACGTTCAGGAAAACGACGTAGAGCAGGAACTGCTTCATCGTCGACGCCCAGCGAAACAGGGCAAGCGCCGGCCCCGAGTGCTCGAACAAGCGCGCGTCATCGATCATGCCGAACTCGAGCGTCGATCCCTGGCTCTCGATCGGCACCCGGCCGGTGTCGACCAGCAGCATCGCGAAGAACGCCGCGGTGGCCAGCAGGTGGCTCGGCCGGAAGTACTCCGATGACGAATGGGCCAGGGTCGCGTTGAGCGCATACGGGAGGTCAGTTCCCGTCACCAAAGCGACCGTGAAGAACACGAAGATCAGCGTCGGCTCGACCAGCGTCGCGACCGACTGCGTTCGACTCGAGCCGAGCGCGCCGTAGATCGAGCCCGAATCGGTTCCGGCCAGTGCCGTCACGAAGCCCGCGAGCCCGAACAGCAACGCTCCGCCGAGGATGTCACCGGCAGTTCCCAGCGGTAGCGGGAAGTTCGTCAGCACCGGAATCAGCAGCGCGATCGAGCAGTACGACGCGAACGCGATCAGTGGTGCGATCTCGAAAAACGGTGACGCGGTCTCCGGCCGCACCGACTCCTTGCGAAAGAACTTCGCGATGTCGAAGTACGGCTGCAGGATCGATGGACCGTTGCGCCATTGCACGCGAGCCTCGGCCTTCGCGATCACGCCACTGATCAGCGGCGCGAACACGAGCATCGCCAGCACCTGACACACCTGCACTCCCCACGGCGGCAGCATGAATTCCCCTGAAACCAGGCTCCTACGGGTTACGACTTTGCTTGTCGCTTTGTCGTAGGAGCTATCAGCGGAAACGCGGTTCGGCCGCGAGGCCCGGCGAACTCCATCGCCAACTCATCAGCGCCGCGCAATATAGCGATGGCTTACGACACCCCGCCGATCGTCCGCCGTTCGAGTTTCTGCGCGAAGTGGATGTGCCGTCGCCGGTACGATACGGGTGAGCGATGAGGCTCGCTCAGACTGCGGCCAGTCCGCTGATGGCCTCTAGTTGACGTCGACGTCGAGGTCCGCACGGAGCTACCAAGGATTGGGGGAGCACGGTCGTGAAGAGCAGTCTCGAGATCGCCCAGCAACATCAGCTGATCCCGATCGAGGAGATCGCCGAGCGGATTGGCCTGTTGCCCGACGAGCTTGAGCCATATGGCCGTAACAAGGCGAAGGTTTCACTCTCGGTCCGCGACCGGCTCAAGGACGCCGCGGACGCCAAGCTCGTATGTGTTACGGGGAGTGACTCCCACCCGGGCCGGAGAGGGCAACACGACAACCCTGGTCGGTCTGACGGACGGCCTCGGTGTGATCGGCAAGAACCCGCTTGGCTGCCTGCGCGAGGCATCGGTTGGTCCCGTGTTCGGAGCCAAGGGCGGAGCGGCCGGCGGAGGCCGCGCCCAGGCCGTGCCGATGGAGGATCTCAACCTACATTTCACCGGCGACATCCACGCGATCGGCGCAGCGACCAACTTGCTCGCTGCGATGATCGACGCCTCGATCCTGCACGGCAATCCGCACAGAATCGACGCGCTACGCATCCCGTGGCGGCGCGCGATCGACATGAACGACCGCGCGCTGCGCAAGATCGCCGTTGGCCTCAAGGGGCGAGCAAACGGCTACCCGCGCGAGACCGGCTTCGACACCACAGCTGCCTCGGAGGTGATGGCGATCATGTCGGTCTCGCTCGGGCTGCGCGACCTTCGCCGGCGGCTGGCTCGCATCACGGCCGCCTACTCTTACGACGGCAATCCGGTCACCGCCGAGCACCTCAGCGCCGCGGGTGCAATGACAGTGTTGTTGAAGGAGGCGCTGAAGCCGAACCTCGTCCAGACGCTCGAGGGTCAGCCGGTGATGGTCCACTGCGGGCCATTCGGGAACATGGACCACGGCAATAGCTCGCTGCTCGCCGACCTCGTCGGAATAAAGGTGGCGGATTATGTGCTCACCGAGTCCGGCTTCGGCTCGGACATGGGCATGGAAAAGCTGTTCAACATCGTATGCCGTTTCGGGAAGCTGAAGCCCTCGGCGGCGGTCCTCGTGACAACAGTCCGGGGACTCGAGCATCACGGCGGCGTCCCCGAGGACTCGCGTGTAGGCGGCCGAGCGAAGCGCAAGGCGATCGAACTCGGGATGGCCAACGTCCGGCGGCACCTGACGATCATCGAGAACTTCGGCGTGCCGGCCGTGGTTGCGATCAACCGCCGACCAGGCGACACGAGGGAGGAGATTGAGCTCGTTAAGCGCTTGGCGCGCGAGGCCGGCGCGTTTGCGGCTCATGAAAGCGATGCCTTCATCCGGGGTGGACTCGGGGCGGCCGAGCTGGCGGAAGCGGTGGTCGAGGCATGCGAGCAGCCGAGTAGCTTCCGCTACCTGTACACCGACGAGGAACCGATCCAGGACAAGATCGAGGCGATCGCGAAGCGGGTTTATGGCGCCAAGGACGTCTTCTTCTATCCGGAGGCCGAGCAGAAGATCGCCCAGTTCACGCGCGAGGGGCTCGGTCACGTCCCGGTTTGCATCGCAAAGACGCACGTATCGCTGTCCGCTGACTCGTCGCTGCTCAACGCACCTGAGGATTTCACGCTTCCTGTACGCGACGTCAGGGCCTACACCGGTGCTGGTTGGCTAGTGCCGCTGTGTGGCGAGATAACGCGGATGCCGGGACTCGATGAGTTACCGGCGGCTGTCAACGTGGACATCGATCCTGAGGGGCGGACCGTTGGCCTCGTCTAAACGTGCCGTTCGCTCTGCGGTGCGCGTCGCCGCGGCCCGTCGATCCGGTTCGTAGCTCAGGCGCATGCCGATCGAGATCGCGATACCTGGGCTGGCCGACCTCCAGCTGCAGCATCTCATGCTCGATGTCAACGGCACGCTCACGAATCGCGGAGCCCTGCTGAGCGGCGTCCAAACGAGACTTGATGCGCTGCGAGCGAGGCTGACGATCCATCTGGTCTCGGCTGATACGTTTGGGACCCTCGCGCCGATCGCGGAGCTGCTGGAGGTGAGCGCCGTCCGAGCGGGATCCGGCGAGGACAAGCTACGAGAGCTCGAGCGCCTCGGCCCCGAGCGGTCCGCCGTGATCGGCAACGGCGCGAATGACGTACTTGTCCTCGAGGCCGCCGCGCTGGGGGTGGCGGTGATCGGGCCTGAGGGGGCGAGCGCCGCTGCATTGCGGGCCGCCGACGTAGTCTGCACCTCGGTCTTGGACGCCCTTGATCTGCTTCTTGAGCCGAAGGCGCTGTCCGCAACGCTCCGCCCTTAGGCCGAGCGGTGAACGAGCCCCCGCGATGATGACCCCCGTTGCGGGTATCGTGACGGAGGCGCGGATGAGGCTCCGCGTTCAACCGCCTTCGGGCTGATGGCCTCTGCACCGGATACCCGTGAGTGGAGGTCCTGGCGCTGACGCGGACAGACACCGGAGATGGCCAGCAGCGAGAAGCCGCGAGCAAGCGCCGGCGGACGCGGTGGCTTAGCCGCGGTGTCGGCAGCATCGGGCTGGCGAGCTTCTTCAGCGATTCAGGCCACGAGATCACGACCTCGCTGTTGCCGAGCTTCGTGACCGTGACGCTCCGGTCGTCGGCCGGCGCCCTCGGCGTGATCGAAGGCATCAGCGATGCGCTGACCGGGATCGCGACGCTCGTCGGGGGTCCGCTCGTCAACGACGAGCAGCGCCGCCTGCGAATGGCGTCCGGGGGGTATTTGGTGACTGCGGCCGCGACCGGCGCTGTCGGCCTCGCCGCCACGGTTTGGCAGGCCGGCCTGTTCCGGGCCACGGCATGGTTCGCTCGTGGGGTCCGCTCGCCGGCGCGCGACGCGATGCTGGCGTCGCTGGCGCCACCCGAAGCGTACGGCCGGGCGTTCGGGCTCGAGCGCGCCGGCGACAACATGGGCGCGGTGGCGGGCCCGTTGCTCGCGGCTGGCCTCGTCGCCTGGATAGGAATCCGACCGGCCCTGTATCTCGCCGCGATCCCGGGCGTGTTCGCCGCTGCTGCGATCACCGCCGCAGCCTCGGAGGCTCGGAAGCACTGCGACCCGGTCAAGCGGCGCTTCCAGTTGCAGTTCTCGAGCTTGCGGGAGGCTGGGCTGCTGCGCCCGCTGTTGCCGATTGCGGCTTTCGAGCTCGGAAACATGGCCACAACGCTGCTGATCCTGCGCGGGACGGGGCTTCTCCATACACATGGTCGCTCGATTGCGGCGGCCACGTCGCTCGCGGTGCTGATCTATGCCGGGCACAACCTCGTCGCGTCGATCGTCTCCTACGCGGGCGGGCATTGGATCGATCTGACCGGGCCTCGGCTCGCGTTCGCCATCGGGGCCGCCGTGTATGTGGCCTCTTACGTGCTTTTCGCGCTCACGTCGGGGGGGTGGCCGCTGCTCGTGATTGCGTTTCTGCTGGCGGGCACCGGTATCGGGCTCGCCGAGACCTCGGAGTCAGCGCTCGTCGCCCGGTTGCTACCCGATCACCTCAGAGGCAGCGGCTTCGGCCTACTAGGCGGAGTGCAGTCATTCGGCGCCTTCGCCTCGTCGGCAGCAGTCGGAATCCTCTGGACCGCGGCGTCGCCGACCGCGGGCTTTCTGTACGCGGCCGGCTGGATGCTTGTCGCCGCCGCCGCCACCCGATCGGGAGCGATGTCCGCCTGATGCCGGGTCAGGGAAGTTGGCCGTACTTCGCCGAGCAATGTCCGCAGTGCCTCTATTTCCACGCTATCGAGCCGACATTCGTAGACGACTCGGGCTATGAGATCCTTGGTCTCTGTCGGCACCCGCGGATCGCCATGGAGCTGTTCCGCTCCCAGAAACCACAGGCTTCGCATCCGGAGCGGTGCTCATTATTCGTCGCGCCGATCGGCGAGCCGCCCGACGCGCGCCAGAGCCGTCGACCCGAGTGAGCGCCCGGGTCGAACGCTCGACGTATGGCACGCCGAGGGGCGCACTGCGCGCGATCGCATGAGCTCGCGCCCAGCACCCGCAGACCGCTGGACAATCTGCGCCGCCGACCACGTCCACTGGGGCGCGAATGGGGGCGCCGGTCTGCTGCTGCGGTACAGGCCGCACAAGGGAGAGCCGACTTTTCTGCTCGCGCAGCGCTCGCGATGGGTGGACGAGGGCGGTATGTGGGGCATGCCGGGGGGCGCCATCAGAGACGGTGAGTCGCCCGAAATGGCCGCGCGACGAGAGGCGATCGAGGAGATCGGCGAGCTCCCCGCTTACCGCGTGACCGACCGCGGGACTCAGGACTGCGGCGGCGGCTGGCAGTTTCACGTCATCTCCGCCGATGTCGACCGGCCGTTTGACGCCTACTGCCTGACTGAGACCGACGCCACCGGCTGGTTCACAGTCGAGCAGATGGACAACCTCGCGCTCCATCCGGGTCTGCGGCGATGGCTCGACGAACACCCGCCGGGGAGGGCGCCGTGATGCGGCGTCGCCGCACGGCGCAAACGGCAAGTGCGCTCGCTGCTGCCTTCCGGCGAGCTATTCCTCCGGGTCACCAGCAGCGTATCCCCCCGCATCTCGGTAGGCGGCCTTCGCCGCCTCCAGCCGTGCGACCGCGGCGGCCTCGCGCTTGCTGGCCGAGCTCCAGTCGATTTGGTACTCGAGCGTGTCCTGGCTGGCCTGGAGGCGAACCCAGGCGGCATCGGCGAGATTTCTGGCCACTCGAACCTCGTCGCGCGCCGCCGCGTAAGCGTCGGCGGCCGCCCGGAGTTGGCGTTGATCAACACTTCTCACCGAACCTGCTTCCCGTCCCGGAGTTCGCCGACGATCGTAGAGGTGCGAGCAGATCCATTGTTGCGCCCCCGTTGCGCCCACGAACCTGGGTCTGCGCGGCTGGGCGCCGCGACGGCGGGGTGTAGCGTCCCGGCCGCACGCGGCTGTCGATGCCCTCAACTGGAAGGTCTTATGAGCACGATTGAACATGTACATGGCCGACAGATTCTCGACAGCCGTGGAAACCCCACT
>JBKQJQ010000159.1:0-12082 GCA_052147875.1 Solirubrobacteraceae bacterium
GCCCGGCACACGGCGTCCGACACGGGCAGCACCCAGAATCTCGACACGACCGGGCACGCAGGTGCGGGCGGCCACACGACGACGCGCAACGCGAGCGCAACCCGTGGCTCGGCCGCGAGTCACCCGCCGATCGTGCTCGGCCGCTACCAGCTGCACCGCCGCCTCGGCAGCGGTGCGTTCGGGACCGTCTGGCTGGCGAGCGACGAGCGGCTCGAGCGCGAGGTCGCGGTCAAGATCCTCCCGCGTGAGCGGATCGTCGGAGGGCGCTTCGAGCGCGAGGCGCGGGCCGCCGCCCGGCTCTCGCACCCGGGCATCGTGACCCTCTATGAGGCCGCGGTCGACGACGAAGGCGCGTACCTGGTCTCGGAGCTCGTCCGCGGTACCACGCTCGACAAGCTGCTGGAGGGCGGCCACCTGTCAGACCGTGACATCCTCGCGATTGGGGTCGCGCTGTGTGACGCGCTCGAGCACGCGCATGCCGAGGGCGTGGTTCATCGCGACGTGAAGCCCTCGAACGTGCTGGTTCCGGCGCGCCCGGTGACGCCGGCGCAGGTCGCCAAGCTGACTGACTTCGGGGTCGCGCGCGTCGTCGGCGGCGACGCGCTGACGCTGACCGGCGACGTGATCGGAACGCTCGCCTACATGGCGCCCGAGCAGGCCGAGGGTCTCCAGGTGGGCGCCGCGGCTGACCTCTACTCGCTGGCGCTCGTGCTTTATGAGGCGCTGACCGGCCTCAACCCCGTGAGGACGACGACCGCCGCGCACCGCGCCCGCCGGCTGGGCGCGCACCTACCGCCGTTGCGCCGGCAGCGGCGGGACCTGCCGCGCGAGCTCGGCCAGGGGATCGACTTCGCGCTGCGCCCACGGCCGCGCGAGCGCGGGACGATCCGCGACCTGCGGCGCGCGCTGATCGCGGCGCGCGATCATGTCGGCGACCAGCCGGGCGTCGTCGAGGCGCCGTGGACCGCCAGGCGGCGTGACACGGTCCGTGCCGAATCCGAGGACGCTCGTCTCGACAGCTTCCGGGAGAACCCGAGCGAGACCCCAGCCGAGCAGACCGACGACCAGCCGACCCACCCCGAGCCGTGGCGGGCGCGCGCGCCGGCGGCACTCGGAGCGGGTTTCGCCGCGGCCTGGCTGTCGTCGCATGTGCTCGGGTCGTCGCCGCTGCCCGGCCCGCTTGCGGCGGTGTTGGCTGCGGCGCTGGTGCTGTTCCTCCCCCGTCTCGGCTGGCTGGCGCTGGTCGTGTCCGTTAGCGCGATCGCGATTGCGCAGGGCAATTGGAGTCTTGCGCTCGTGACGCTGCTGATGCTGGCGCTGCCGGTGGCGCTGCTCGTCACGCGACCACTCGACTGGCCGCTGGCGGCCGGCGCGCCGGCGCTCGGGCTGATCGGGCTGGCGGGCGCCTGGCCGGCCCTGGCGGCTCGCGCTGCGAGCCCGTGGCGCCGGGCGGCATTGGCCGCGACCGGCTGGGTATGGCTGCTGTTCGCGGGCCTGGTCGGCGAAAGCCAGCTCTATCTCTCGCGGATCCCCGGCACGACGCCGGTCGGAAACTGGGCCGACTCGCCGACCGCGCTGCTGCACCAGGAGTTGTTGCCCCTGCTGCGGTCGGGAGCGCTGACCCCGGCGCTCGCGTGGGCGCTCGCGGCGGTCGTGCTGCCGTGGCTGGTGCGCGGGCGGTCGCTCGCGGTTGACCTCGTCCGGGTCGTGATCTGGGCGGCAATGCTCCAGTCCGCAACGGTCGTCGCAACGTCGGCGATCAACGGCTCAGACGGGGTCCGCGCGGCTCCCACCGCCGTGATCGGCAGTGTCGCCGCCGGCGCGTTCGCGCTGGGGATGGCGTGGTTCCCAAAGTTGGCGCAAAGTTGGCGCCCTGCGCCCCATTCGGCTAGCTCGGGAGGACAATTTCCGTAGCATGGATCAGCCCGGAGGGGCCGTCCCATGAGCGTGCTTAGGAGTCTCGAGAGCAAGATTGCCGGCCTTGTCGAAGGCACGTTCAGCCGTGCCTTCAAGTCCGAGGTGCGCCCGGTCGAGATCGCGCGCAAGCTGGCGCGCGAGATGGAGGAGCATAAGTCCCTGTCGGTCTCGCGCACCTACGTCCCAAACGAGTATCGCGTCTACCTCTCCCCCCGCGACCGGGAGCGGTTCGCTGACTACGAGGACGCGCTGGCGAGTGAGCTCGCCGGATACCTGCTGGAACACGCCCGCCGCGAGCGATTGGCGCTGATGTCGCGTCCGGTCGTCGAGTTCGAAACCGACGACAGGCTCGGCCTCGGGGAGTTCGGGATCCAGACGCGGGTCGTGAGCCCCGATCGCGACGACGAGCAGGCGCCGGCCGAGGAGTCCGGCCGGACGATGGTCTACAGCTCGGCTGGCCGGGTCGCCGAACCGCTCGAGGAACGCGCTCGCGTACGCACTCAGACGGCGTTGCTGATCAGCGGCGGCAAGCGGCTGGTCGTCGGCCCGGCGGGCGTGACCGTCGGCCGCAGCCGCCAGTGCGACGTGACATTGGACGACCCCAATGTGTCGCGCACGCACGCCGAGATTCGCCCGCGCGGCGGCTCATGGGTGCTGACGGATCTCGGCTCGACCAACGGATCACGACTGAACGGGCGGCGGCTGGATGGATCCGAGGTCCTCAAGCCGGGCGATGAAATCGACCTGGGGACGTCCCGGATCCGGTTCGAGCTCGAGTAGGACGCGTCCAACAGATGCTCCAGCCAGTCTCCGTTGGGCTCAAGTTCGGCTTCCTCGTCGTCCTCTACCTGTTCTTGCTGTGGGTTGCGATCAGCGCGCTGCGCGATCTGCGTCGCTCGCGCGGGGGCGCGGATGAACCCAACCGCCCCGCCCCTCAGGATGCGACCGGGATGTACGACGCGTCGGCTGGGTTCGGAGATCTGGACGGGTTCGAACCGCGCCTGCTGGTCGAGCGTGCTGCCGGCCACGAGAGCGGTATCGCGTATGACTTAATTGACGGCGCTACGCTCGGACGCGGAGATGTCGAGATCCGTCTCGACGATCCGTTTGCGTCCTCGCGACATGCTCGCATCTCGCGCGAGGGCCATGTGTTGGTGATCGAGGATCTCGGCTCGACGAACGGGACATATCTCAACGACAGCCCATTGACCGGCCCGCAGCCGCTGCACGACGGAGATCGAATCCGGATCGGCGACTGCGAATTCTCGTATCTGCAATGACGTACCCACTCACCCACAATTGAACTGTGATGCTGCGTGCAGCGCACACAACCTGGCGAACCGACACCGGTCGCCAGCGCCGCGGTAACGAGGACAGCGCGTTTGCCCGCGCGCCGCTGTTCGTGATCGCCGATGGGATGGGCGGCGCGCAGGCGGGCGAGGTCGCCTCGAGGATCGCGGTCGAAGCCTTCCAGGGCGACCTGCCGGAGCAGGGCAGCGCCGAGGAACGGTTGACGTCGGTCGTGCAGGCCGCCAACCGGCGGATCTACGACATCTCGCGCACCGAGCACGAACGCGCGGGGATGGGGACGACTCTGACGGCCGTGTACGTCGACGGCGCCGAGCTCGCCGTCGCGCACGTCGGCGACAGCCGCGCCTACCTGTTCCGGGATGGCGAGCTGGAGCTGCTGACCCAGGACCACACGCTGGTCGGCGAGCTCGTCAAGCGCGGCAAGTTGACCGAGGAACAGGCCGCTGAGCACCCTCAGCGTTCGATCATCACCAGGGCGCTCGGAATCGACGCGGACGTCGAGGTCGATACCTGGACCTACAGTGGGCGCGCCGGCGACGTCGTGCTGCTCTGCAGCGACGGGCTCACGTCGATGATCTCCGAGGACCAGATCACGGACATCCTTACGCACGAGTCCAATCTCGACACCGCCGCCGCCCGCCTGATCGACGAGGCCAACGAGGCAGGCGGCCGGGACAACATCACCGTGATCCTGTTCACGCTCGAGGAGGTTGGCGGCGACGGCGCGGTCGACGAGCCGACGGTGGTCGGCATCGCGCCCCCAGTCGGCCCGGAGGCCGGCGCCGTGGGCGCGGGAACTGTCGCCGCGGCTCAGAGCACCCCAGTGGTCGCGCCGCCACCGTCGACACCGCCGCCCAAGACGGGGCGGCGTGCGGTCCCGGCGCGGCTCGCGCGCACCCAGGGCCAAAGGACGCGCGGCGGCGACGGCCGCTCCGGTCGCCGGCGACATAGGTTCGGGAAGGCGTTCGCCGCGCTGGTGGCGACGCTGGTCGTCGTGTTCCTGGTCGGCGGCGGGGGCTATCTCGCGACCCGGCAGCTGTTCTTCGTTGGAACCAACGGACAGGGCATCGTCACGATCTATCGCGGCCTTCCCTACACGCTGCCGTTCGGGATCCCGATGTACGAGACGTTCTACGTCTCCGGCGTGCCGATCCAGTTCGTGCCCTCGCAGCGCCGTTCGGAGATCCTCAACCATGACCTGCGGTCGCAGGCGAGCGCGATCAGCCTCGTGCACGCGGCCGAGCTGGGGCAGCTGACGCCATGAGCGCGAGTTAGAGGCGACCCATGAGCGCACGCAACCGTGAGCTGTTCGCGTTGATCCCGGCCTCGCTGCTGGTGACGGCCGGCTTCGCCGGCGTGTTCATCCAGCGCCAGAACACGCTCTCGAACATCTCGCTGACCTACGGCGCGGTCTTTCTCGGCCTGTGCATCGCCGGGCATGTCTTCGTCCGCATCACATTGCCCCACGCGGACCCGTACATGTTCCCGCTGGTCGCGGTGCTGGCGAGCTTCGGGCTTGTGATGGTCTACCGGATCAGCTCGACTGACGCGCGCCAACAGGCGCAGTGGTTCGTGCTCGGGCTGGTCCTGTTCGCGGCGACGATCATCATCTTCCGCGACTACCGCAAGCTGGAGCATTACCGGTACATCATCGTGGCGATCTCGCTGGCGCTGCTGGTGATGCCGCGCCTGCCCGGCGTTGGCTACGCGGCCAACGGGGCCTATCTCGGCGTCCGCGTCCCCGGGCTGTTCGTGTTCCAGCCACCCGAGTTCGCAAAGATCGGGCTCGTCATCTTCCTCGCCAGCTACCTACGTGACACCCGCCAGCTGCTGGTCGTCGGCGCCCGCCGCGTGATGGGGGTGACGATCCCGCCGCTCAAGCACTTCGGGCCGGTGATCGTGATCTGGGGCCTGGCGATGGGGATCCTCGTCGTCCTCTCAGACGTGGGCTCATCAATCATGTTCTACGGCGCGCTGCTGGCGATGCTGTACGTGGCGACCAACCGGCTGTCGTTCGTGATCGTCGGGCTGGTCGCCGCGGCGATCGGGTTCTGGTACCTCGGGACCCACATCCCCCACATTCACGCGCGCGTCGAGAGCTGGCTGCACCCGCTCGATCCGGCGCTCTACAACGAGCCGCTCGGGAGCTTCCAGATCGCCAACTCGCTGTTCGCTCAGGCCGCCGGTGGGTTATTCGGGCAGGGCTTCGGCCAGGCCGTGCTAACGATGCCGAGCGGCGCGACGCTGCTTCCGTTTCCGCAGACGGACATGATCTATGCGGTCATCACTGACGAGCTGGGACTGTTCGGCGCGACGGCGGTGATCCTTACCTACCTGATCTTCGTGTGGCGCGGTTTCAAGACCGCGATGCTGGCGCGCGACTCGTTCTCAAAGCTGCTGGCCGTCGGACTGACGTCGATGTTCGCGCTCCAGGTGTTCGTGATCGTCGGCGGCGTCACGCGCGTGATCCCATTAACCGGCGTGACGCTGCCGTTCATCTCCTATGGCGGCTCGTCTATCGTCGCCAACTTTGTGCTGCTGGCGCTGCTGTTGCTGGTCTCAGACCGGGCACGGAGGCCGGCGAGGTTATGAACAACGCGATCACGAAGCTGTTTGTCGTCGCCGTGGTGCTGTTCGCGCTGCTGATCGGCTGGACTTCGCGCTGGACGGTGTTCGACGCCTCATCGCTGACGACCAACGTGCTCAACCGGCGCACGCTGGTCGACGACCTGCGGATCAAGCGCGGCGCAATCTACGCCGACGACGGCACGGTGCTGGCGAAGTCGCTTCCAGCTCCGGCCAACACCTGGAAGCGGACCTATCCGACCGGGTCGCTGTTCGCGCAGCCCGTCGGCTATCTGAACGCGATCGAGGGCCAGGTGGCCGGCCTCGAGCTGTCGCACGAGGACGACCTGCGCGGTGAGCAGACTGGGCTGAGCTCGATCTTCGGGCAGCTGAGTCCACATCCGGTCGGCGATGACATATACACGAGCCTCGATCCGAAGGCGCAGCGACTCGCCCAACAGCTGCTGGCCGGGCGGCACGGAGCCGCCGTGGCGCTCAACCCACAGACCGGCGACCTGTACGTCATGTACTCCAACCCGACCTACAACGACAATACTCCCAATGCGACCGGGGCCGGCCAGTCGACGTTCAACCGCGTGACCCAGTCGGGATATCCGCCCGGCTCGACCTTCAAGGTTGTGACCACCACCGCCGCAATGGACACGGGCAAGTACACGCCGACCTCGATCATCGACGGCAAATCGCCGCTGATCGTGTCGGGGGTGCCGCTCGAGAACGATGGCAACACCGACTGGGGGCCGATCACGCTCACGACGGCGCTGACGAACTCCGTCAACACCGTGTTTGCACAGGTGGGCGAGGCCGTCGGCAAGCAGACGATGGCGAATTACATGAAGCGCTTCGGCTTCTACTCGATACCGCCGCTCGACTACCCGCCGTCCGAGATGGTGGCCAGCGGCGAGCGCCTGGGCGGCAAGCTCCTGTCGCCGACCAGCGGGCTGATCGATCTCGGCCGGATGTCGATCGGCCAGGACAAGCTCGAGGTCACGCCGCTGCAGATGGCGATGGTCGCCTCGGCAGTCGCCGACGGTGGCAAGCTGATGACCCCGCACATGGTGACCAAGGTCGTCAACCAGGACGGCCAGACTGTGTCGACCGTCAAGCCCAAGCTCTACCACACGGTGATGAAGCCCGAGACTGCGCACGAGCTCGCGCAGATGATGACCGACGTCGTCGAGGAGGGCACCGGCACACCGGCACAGCTGGACGGAATCCACGTCGCGGGCAAGACGGGAACCGCCCAGGTCGGAGCCAACGGCTCCAACCTGACCGACGACTGGTTCATCGGCTTTGCGCCGGTCGAGGACCCGAAGGTCGTCGTCGCGGTCGTGCTCGAGAACGTCCCCAACGGCTTTGGCGGCACCGTCGCGGCTCCGGTCGCGGCGCAGCTGATCAAGCTGCTGCTCGCAGAGGGGAAGTGACCGCGTGTCCAGCCTGACGCCGAACACGTTGATCGACGGCCGCTACAAGGTGGTGTCGAAGCTTGGCTCGGGCGGCATGGCGGACGTTTTCCTGGCCGAGGACGAGCAGCTGTCGCGCAGGGTCGCGCTGAAGCTCCTGCACGATCGGTTTGCTGCCGACCCAGACTTCGTCGAACGCTTCCGGCGCGAGGCCCAGGCGGCCGCCGGCCTACAGCATCCGAACGTGGTCAGCGTCTATGACCGCGGGCGCTTCCAGGACACGTACTACATCGCGATGGAGTACCTGCCGGGCCGCTCGCTCAAGCAGCTGATCCGCGAGGAGGCCCCGCTCGAGCCGCTGCGCGCGATCGATATCGCGATCCAGATCCTGAAGGCGACCCGCTTCGCCCATCGCCGCGGCGTGATCCATCGCGACCTGAAACCACACAACGTGATCGTCGACGACTCAGATCAGGCCAAGGTCACCGACTTCGGGATCGCCCGCGCCGGCGCTTCGGACATGACGGAGACCGGCTCGATCATGGGGACCGCCCAGTACCTGTCGCCCGAGCAGGCCCAGGGAATGACGGTCGGAGAAGCCTCCGACCTGTATTCGATCGGCGTGGTCCTGTACGAGATGCTGACCGGGCGGGTGCCGTTCGACGCCGACGCCGCGGTTACGATCGCGCTCAAGCACGTCTCCGAGGCACCCGTTCCCCCCAGCCGGCTCAACCCGTTGGTGCCGCCCGAGCTCGAGCAGATCGTTCTCTGGGTCCTGAACAAGAACCCGAGCGATCGCCCGGCGGACGCCGACCAGCTGATCACGGCGCTCGAACATGCCCGGACGTCGATCATTTCGGGGGCCGCCGGCGAGAACACTGCCAGGATGGCTGCGGTCGCCGCGCTCGCGGCCGCCGGCGCCGGCGGTGGCGGGGCGCTAGGTGGGCTCGTGCCGGCCGAGGCACCCTATTCAGAGCAGAGCTCCAACGGAGCCGGTGGACAGGATGACCGGGACCGGCGCGACCCTCGCCGCAAGCCGTGGCTGCCGTGGCTGATCGGACTGCTCGTGCTGCTGCTGGTCGCCGGCGCGGCGGCGGCCGCGTACTTCATCAGCCGTCCGAAGCAGGTGGCGGTCCCGGCGGTCACGGGACTTCAGCTGCCGGTGGCACGTACGATCCTCGAGCGCGCCGATTTCACGGTTACGCCGGTCAACGTCAACAGCTCAAAACCGCCCAATATCGTCGTCAGCGAAGCCCCGGCGGCCGGGCAGAAGGCCGACAAGGGATCAAACGTCACGCTCGAGGTCTCACAGGGGCTAGGCAACACGACAATCCCGTCCGTCGTCGGACTTAGCGAGAGCGCCGCGAAGAAGCAGTTGACGAAGGCGCATCTGGTCGTGCACACGCAGCCGCAGGCCTCGCAGCAGGTCAACACCGGCGACGCGATCGGGACCGATCCGAGGTCCGGCCAGACGGTCGCCAGCGGCACCGACGTGACGCTGTTCATCTCCTCGGGTAAGCCGACCAAGCAGGTGCCAAACGTCGTCGGCCAGGCGCAGGCGACCGCCAGCGCAGAGCTGACCGCGGCCGGGTTTGACGTCGTCCCGACCAGCCAGGTGTCGAACACGATCCAGCCCGGGAATGTGATCAGCCAACAACCTGCCGGCGCCAGCGCGGCGACGCCGGGGTCGGCGGTCACGATCGTGGTCGCCAAGCCGCCGCCGAGTGCGGCCGTGCCGTCCGTGGTCGGCGAAACGCCCTCGGGCGCCAGCAGCGCGCTCAGGGCCGCTGGCTTCAGCGTCGTAAAGACGACCAAGGACGTTACGGACCAATCGACCGGCGGGCTCGTCATCAGTCAATCGCCGAACGGTGGATCGAGGGCAAAGATGGGCAGTACGGTGACGATCGTGGTCGCCAAGTTCGTCCCGACAAACACGCCGACTTCGACGAGCAGCAGTACCTCGAGCACCACATCGACGTCCTCGACGACGACGTCCAGTACGACATGAGCGCCCGCACGGTGGCGGTGTTGGCCGGAGGCCGGTCCTCCGAGCACGAGGTCTCGCTGGCGTCGGGAGCCTCGGTCGCCGACGGGTTGCGGGAGGCTGGCTACGAGGTCTCGATGATCGACGTCGGTCGCGACGGAGTCTGGCGGCATGGCGACGAGCCGGTCGCGCTCGTCCCCGGCGGCGGGCTTCCAGGTCACGATGTCGTGTTTCCGGTGCTGCACGGGCCGTTCGGCGAGGACGGGACGGTCCAGGGGCTGCTCGAGTGCCTCGATGTTCCCTACGTCGGCGCCGGGGTGCTCGCGTCCGCGATCTGCATGCACAAGGTCGTGTTCAAGCAGCTGATGTCGCAGGCGGGAATCCCACAGGTGCGGTACCGGGCGCTGACCCAGGCCGAGCACGAGTTGGCGCCCGACGAGGTGCGGCGTGCGATTGCGCCGCTCGGGCTACCCGTATTCGTCAAGCCGGCGCGACTCGGATCATCGGTCGGGATCGCGCGGGTCGACGCAGAGCGGGATCTCGATGCGGCGCTGGCGACCGCGTTCGACCACGACCCGGTCGCGATCGTCGAGGCGGCCGCGGTCGGCCGGGAGCTCGAGTGCTCGGTGATCGGCAACGACGACCCGATCGCGTCTGACCCGGGGGAGATCCTGCTTGGCGCCGGCGAGCGCGGCTGGTACGACTACGAGGCCAAGTACTCACCGGGTCAGATGAGGCTGGACGTACCAGCCCGCGTACCCCAAGCCGTGACCGAGCGGGTCCGCGAGCTGGCCGTGCAGGCATTCGTGGTCAGCGGCTGCAGCGGTCTGGCACGCGTCGACTTCTTCGTCGTCGACGACACCGTGCTACTCAACGAGCTCAACACGATGCCCGGGTTCACGCAGACGAGCGTGTTCGGAACCCTGTTTGAGGCGAGCGGGATCCGGTATCCGGAGTTGCTGGACCGGCTGGTCGGGCTTGCGCTCGAGCGGTTCGAGGCGTCGCGCGCGCATCGGTACTGAGCGCCGCATGGATCAATCACTGCGAGGCTTCCTGGATCAGCTCGAGCGGATCGGCGAGCTGCGGCGGATCTCCGAGCCGGTGTCGCTGCAGTACGAGCTATCGGCGATGCTCGCTACGGCCGACGCGGGGCCGGCGCTCCTGTTTGAGCGCGTGTCGGGCTCGACGATGCCGGTCGTCGCCGGCGTGTTGGGCAGCCGGGCGCGGATCGCCGCCGGCCTCCGGGTCGAGCCCGCGCGGATCCAAGAACGCATGCTGCAGGCGCTCGCCAGTCCAATCGCGCCGATCGAGGTCGATGCGCCGCCATGCCAGCAGACGGCGATCGAGGACCCCGACCTCGAGCGCCTCCCGATCCCGTGGTTCTTCGAGCACGAGACAGGCCCCTACATCACCGCCGGGGCAATCGTCGCGCGGGACGGGCACGACGGGCCCGCCAACCTCTCGATCGCGCGGCTGAAGCCGCTCGGCGGCACCCGCGCGATGGCCGGCATCGCCCCTAACCACCACCTGGCGGCGCTCGCGCGCCGGGCGGCGGCGCGTGGCGAGACGCTCCCGATTGCGGTCGCGATCGGAAACTGCCCCGCCGTGCTGCTGGCCTCGTGCCTGTATCTAGACCTTGGCGTCGACGAACTCGCCCACGCCGGCGGACTGCTGGGCGAACCGGTGCAGATCGCGCGGACGGCCGCCGGGCTGGCGGTCCCCGCCGATTGCGAGCTCGTGCTCGAGGGGCGGCTCGACCCGGGCGAGAAGGTCTACGAGGGCCTCGTCTCGGAGTTCCACGGAATGTACGAGGACTACGGCGAGGGTTGGGTCGTCACGTTTGAGCGCCTGACCGCGCGCCGGCAACCGATCTACCAGGCGATCGAGCCCGGCCGCTACCGCGAGCACCTGCTGCTCGGCGGGACGGCGATCGCGGCTGGGCTCGCAGCCGAGCTGCGGCGCGTTGTGCCCGCCGTCCGCGAGGTCGCGGTCCCCGAGGGCGGCGCCGGGCGCCTGGCGGCGGTCGTCTCACTCCAGGACGGTGCTCGGGCGGGCTCGGCGCAGCGCGCGATGTTCGCCGCCTGGGCGAGCGTCAGCCTGATCCGCACCGTCACGGTCGTCGACGCCGACATCGATCCGTGGGACCCGGTCGAGGTCGAATGGGCCCGCACCTGCTTCGCGCGGCCCGACCGCGACCTGCTGGTCGCCCCCGGGGGTGCGGCGGACCGCGCCGAGCCGCTGGAGTTGCGCGGGAAGGTCGCAAAACTCGGGATCGACGCGACCCGCAAGGCCGCCGACCGCGCCGACCACCGCGTCGCCGCGCCGCCCGCCGAGGCGCTGGCCCGCGCACGCAGGCGCCTGGCGGGAGAGTCATGAGCGGTGTCCGCCCACGGCTGGTCGTGGGCGTGTCCGGCGCCAGCGCGCCGCAGCTGGCTCTGGCCGTGCTGAGGACGCTGAGCGAAGCCGCAGCGGTCGAAACGCACCTGGTCGTGTCGACGGGTGCGCGGCGGACGATCGAGCTCGAACTCGATGCCGGCGTCAGCGAGCTCGAGCAGCTCGCCGATGTGGTCCATCGTCCAGACGATCTCGCAGCGCCGATCTCCTCGGGTTCCTTTCAGACCGTCGGCATGGTGGTCGTTCCGTGCTCGATGCGTACGCTGGCGGCGATCGCGACCGGCAACACGACGGACCTGCTGACGCGCGCGGCCGACGTGTGCCTGAAGGAGCGCCGCCGGCTGGTGCTGGTCACCCGCGAGGCGCCGCTGAACCTGATCCACATCCGCAACATGGAGACGGTGACGCTCGCCGGCGCGACGATCATGCCGCCGGTGCTCGGCTTCTACCACAGGCCGGTCACCGTCGACGATCTTGTCAAGCAGATCGC
>JBKQJQ010000160.1:0-3261 GCA_052147875.1 Solirubrobacteraceae bacterium
GGCGGGCATTGTGTACCGCTGCAACGCACGAACGGGCCGGCCACCGGATGTACGCGCGACAGCAGCAGGTTGGCGGCCAGTAGTACAAACATCCCGGCGGTCGTCGTCCGCCACACAATCGAGGCGAGGCGATCCTCGATCCAGCCGCTCGGGTAGGCGAGGCATACGGAGGCTATGAACGCGACCGCGCCCGTCACCGCGATCCTTCCGACTGAGAACAGAATCGCGCTGTCGGCGCCGGCGAAGCCAGTCAGCGCCATTGAGCATGCCAGCCCTGTCAGCACGACCGGCATCCGCACGCCGGCGCCGCGCGCCAGTAACACGAGCGCGACCAGCACCAGGCCTAGACAGCAGACAGCGCGCAGCGTCAAGAACAGCGCCGGGTGATCGACGATCGAGCCAGTGGCTCCGATCACAGTCGTCGCTGCCGTGAGCACCACCGCGATCACGCAGCCGGCGCCCATCAGCAGTCCGGGCCGTCGCATCGCTCGGGACCGGATCAGCGTCGCGCGGGCCCCGGCCGCGCGCAGCAGGTCGGGTGCCGTGGACGTCCGCGCCGCCACCTGCGAGGCCCCGTGGCTGCCGATCAGATGGCCCGATCCAGACTCGCTGTCGGCCAATCCAGCCATGTCGAATTCGTATCGCCCACCTTCGACCAACCCCGGCCCTCCAAGTTCTCACGCATGGTGTGCGCCCTACCCATGTTCGATTCTAACCTTCGTCGGACGGCGGCGAAGTGCAGTTCTCGTTAACGGAACGGAGCGGCCAAGGTGGGCGATCCGCCGATGCCACGCGACCACATGGCCCGCGTGCTGGGCCGCGCGTCGGCAGAGCGCGACCGGTCCCGCTGCTCCGCGGCACGATTCGGCCTGATCCCGCGATAACCGGCTTCGAGCGCGGTCGCCTCCTCGCCGGTGCTCCTGGCTGGCCAAAAGTCGGCAGAATCTCCCGCCAATCAAGGTGGAGGGCGTCCTTGGAACCGGACACAAGGCAATTGCAGTGGCCCACCGAGCTCGATGCGCTGGCAGCCGCGCCGGAGCATCACCGGCTGCTGTTCGAGAACGACACGGTGCGCGTGATTGAGACGCTGATTGGGGCCGGCGATACGACACCCGTGCACACGCACCGCTGGCCGAGCGTCGGTTACGTCGTCGGCGGCACGGACATCGTCCGGCGCGACGGCGAAGGAAACCTCCTGCTCGACACGCGAGTCTCCGGAGACCCGCCGCGGACTTCTGACACACGATGGGCTGAACCTTTCCCGCCGCACTCGGTCGAGAACGTCGGCGACCGGGAGCTTCGGGTGATCATGGTCGAATGTAAGCGCGTCTCGTAGGACCGCGAACGGCGTCTCGTCGGCCGACGCGACGGGGGCGTCGCTTAGGGCGAGCAGACGGCCGGCTGGCTAACTTATTAGTACGGCATCCGCAGCGGACATATTCCGAGCGTTGGTCGACGAACGCGCCCCGGTGGCTTTCCGCGGTTGGGACGGGAGTGCGGCTGCAGGTCGGGACACCGAGGCGACGGTCGAGGCCCGCTCGCCGGCGGCGCTGTGGTACCTGCTGAGCGCGCCCAATGAGCTAGGTCTCGCGCGCGCGTACGTGACCGGCGCGATCGATATCGACGGCGATCTGCATGCCGCGTTGGCGGGCATGGAGAGAAACCGCAGGCCGCTACAGCGCGAGCAGCTGGTACGCCTGATCGCCGGGCTGCCGTGGCGTCAGATACGCCCGGCGCCGGTTCCGCTGGAGGAGGCGCCGCCGCGCTGGCGACGGGGCCTGGTGGCGCACACTCGCGGGCGCGACGCGGCTGCGATCGCGTACCACTACGACCTCTCAAACCGCTTCTACCGGGTGGTGCTGGGGCCGTCGATGGCCTACTCGTGCGCCGTCTTCACGACACGCGATGCGACGCTCGAAGCGGCGCAGGAGGAGAAGTTCGACCTGATCTGCCGCAAGCTCGACCTGCGCCCGGGCGAGCGACTTCTGGACGTCGGCACCGGCTGGGGCGGGATGGTCGTGCACGCGGCGGCCAATTACGCGGTCACGGCGCTCGGGGTCACGTTGTCGCGCAGTCAGGTCCAGTGGGCGCAGGCGGCGATCGCGGAGCGGGGGCTCGCGGAGCGAGCCGAGGTGCGACTGCTCGACTATCGCGACCTCGCCGAGGACGAGTTTGACGCGATCTCGTCGATCGGAGCGATGGAGCACTTCGGCAGCAGCCAGCTGGGGCCGCATTTCTCGGCGATGGCCCGCCGCCTGCGGCCTGCCGGCAGGATGCTCAACCACTGCATCACGCGGCCGTCCAACCGCCAGCGCCGGCGTCCCGGACCGTTCATCGACCGCTACGTGTTTCCCGACGGCGAGCTGGAGGGGCCGGGCGCCGTGATCGCGGCGATGCACGACCACGGCTTCGAGATTCGCCACGAGGAGAACCTGCGCGAGCACTACGCGATCACGCTGCGCCACTGGGCCGAGAACCTCGACCGGGGCTGGGATCAGGCGGTCGCCGAGGTCGGCGAGCGGCGGGCGCGCGCCTGGCGACTGTACATCGCGATCTCGCGGTTGGGGTTCGAGCTCGGCCGAATCCAGATCCACCAGGTGCTCGGCGTCCAGCCGACCGCTCGCGGACGCTCCTGTATGCCACTGCGACCCGACTGGGAGCACCCCGCGGACGATTCACAGATCACGGACTCGGCGGTCGTTTAGGGGGAAGACGGGTCGCGGCGTCAGGGGCCGGTGAGTTCGGCGGGTCGCTCATCGGCGGTGTCGGGGTCGCTGTAGGTAGCGCGGCTGGATCGCGGTGCACCAGTCGCCGCGCGGCGCGCTCCAGCCAATCGTCGGCCCGGCGAGAGCGGGTCCGCATCTCGTCGCCGACCTGGTCGGCGAACCCGAGTCCCTGCTGCGATACGGCGGCCATTACGGCTGGGCTCTGAGCGATCTCGTCGATCAGCCGCCACAGCGCCGGGCTTTCGCCGAGACGCTGCAGCAGGTGGTCGAACAGGCCGCTGTCGAAGAAGCTGTCGACCAGCCGTTGCGCGCCCTCGCTCTCGAGTGCTCGACGGGCGGTCAGCTGGAGGCGCTCGCTGTCAAGCGTCGTGGTCACGATCCGATCGATCTCGTCGCCGTCGAGCACGCGGTCCAGCGCGCGGCGTTCGAGGCTCGTCCCGGCGTCGATCGCGACGCCAACCGCGCGGCCGACGGGCCGCAGCGTCGTGGCAGCCGCGCGTCGTCCGAGCGATAGCGGGTTGGGCAGCCGTGGTGG
>JBKQJQ010000161.1:0-16530 GCA_052147875.1 Solirubrobacteraceae bacterium
AGCAGCGGCTCGTGTGGCTCCAGGGCTTCGGTCTCAGTTACGCGGAGATGGCCGGGTACACGGGCGACAGCGAGCGGACGATCGAACGGCAGGTACTGCGCGCCAGGCGGTCGCTCAGACGGCTCTGACTGGTGCCCAGGCGGTTGCTCAGACGGCTCTGACTGCGCGCCCAGGCGGTCGCTCAGACGCCTCTACCCGCGCGCCCGCCCGCGCTTGCGTCGCCGGCGCTCGGCCGGGCTCAGCTTGCGCGGTTTCGAGGGCGGCTTGCTGCCCGAGCGCCCGCGTCCGCCGGCGCCGCCACCCGCTCCCGCCTTCGCCGGTGCCCGCCGGCGCGCGTCATACCAGATGAAGAAAGAGATCCCGCCCAGGATCACCAGCGCGCCGACGGCGATCCCGATCGCACTCGAGCCGCTCAGCGAGCTGCCTCCAGACGAGCCCGTCGAGCTGTTGGTGGCGACCGCCTGGGTCTGGCTCGTCGTGGCGACCGTCGGGGGAGCCGGGAAGCCCGACAACGGATTAGTGGTTGCGCCGGCCTGCGCGAGCGCCGTCGCTGGTGCCGCGAGCGCGATCGCCAGCGCCACCGGGAGAAAACGCGCTCGCCTCACCGGTCCGACGCGAGCGGCTGCTCCATCGCCGGCGTGGTTGGAGGATTGCGGTACGGATCCTCGTTCTCCTGATGCTCCTCGTGGTACACGCTCTCGGCGTTGACCGCCCAGATGTCGTGGTGCGTACCGAGCAAGATGTTGTCGACCGCCCGCATCGCGGTCAGCATCGAGTGATCGGAGTTGTTGTAGCGGTGCAGTCCATTGCGACCCACCTGCGTGAGGTTCGGGATCGTCTCGAGCCAGCTGCGGATCGTCGCGACGCGCTCGCCGTACAGCTCATCGTAGATCGGGTAGGCCTTGTGGACGCGCTCGACGAACCCGAACTTGACATTATTGGCGTGCGCCAGGTGGAGCTGCTCGATCTCGCGGCTGGCCATCGCCACCAGGTCATCGTCGGCCATGTTCCACAGATCGTCGCCCTCGAAGCAGAAGTACTCCATGCCGATCGAGGCGTCAGTGTCGTTGGGGACCATGAACGGGCTCCACGACTTGAAGTTCTGGATCCGGAGCACGCGCACCCCGGGCTGATGGATGTAGATCCAGTTGTCGGGGAACAGGTCCTCGCCTCCGATCACGAGCAGCACGGTCAGGAACTCCCTGTAGCGCAGGCCGCGAGCGGCGTCGCGCACCTCGACCGGGGCCTCGGGCTCGGTGATCCCGACGGTCGTGCGCAGTGGCAGCGACGAGATCACATGTGACGGGGACAGGGTCTCGCCGCCGGCGACGACCTCGGTCACGCGCCCGTCGGAGACGCGCAGCCGCGTCACGGGCGCGTTCAGCCTGACCTCGCCGCCCTGCTCATGGATGTCGGCTGTCATCTGCTCCCACATCTGGCCGGGCCCGAAGCGCGGGTAGTTGAACTCGGAGATCAGCGACTTGATCTTGTTGCCCCGGTTGCCGAGGAACGCCGATTTCGCGGCGCTGAAGAACGACAGCCCCTTGATCCGCTGGGCTGCCCACTCGGCCCGGATCTCGCTCGCCGAGACGCCCCACAGCTTCTCCGTGTAGGTCTTGAAGAAGTGGTTGTAAAGCCGCTTGCCGAACCGGTTCGAGACCCAGTCCTCAAATGACTCCTCGCGGCCCTTGGGCTTGATCGCCGCCCACAGGTAGGACGCCATGCAGCGCGTCAGCTCGACCGGGCCGAGCTTCTTGATCACGTCCATGCCCTGCAGCGGATACTCGAGGAACTTGTCGTTCCAGTAGATCCGGCTCTGGCGCGGACGCTTGAGGAATTCCTCCTTCATGATCTCGTGCCAGAGCTCGTCGACCTCCTCGACCTTGGTGAAGAAGCGGTGACCACCGAGGTCGAACCGGTAGCCATCGCGGATTTGGGTGCGCGCGATGCCGCCGACCTGATCAGTCGATTCGAGCACGATCACCGGCTTGCCCTGCTTGGCGAGCAGGTAGCCGGCGGTCAGACCGGCCGGACCGGCACCCAGCACGAGGACCGGGTGCTCGTCGGTGATTTCTGGCGGCTTCGGGGGCACGTGACGTCCTAGAGCTTTCGATACAGCAATGCGCTGTTGGCGACGCAGCAAGCACCGCGATAGTTGTGGGGAGCCCACGCGACCGGTTTGAGGCTTGGATTGGAGGCCAGAAGCGCTCCGATCTGCGCCGAACGCCGCCGGACCAGCTGCGTCCACGGCGCTTCCCAATTCTGTGCACCCTCGGTCAGCGGACGCACATAGAGAACCTGCTGATTGGGCTTCAGACTAGCAATCAGCGGTCCGATCGTATTGGCCACGTTGGCACGCGCGAGACGGTTCAGCGCGTTGACCCAGTTCATCGACTGGGGGTCGTGCGGGGTGCCCATCGGGTTCGCGAACCGTAACCCGGCGGGCAGGTAGTACCAGGCGAGCGGCACCTCCTCGGGCTGACCGACGATCACCAGATCTCCCTTGTGCAGGTCAGGGCCCATTTCGCCGGCGATATCGCGCATATCGCTCTTGTAGTGCGGCGTCAGCTCGGACGGATTGGCCCAGAAGATCACGACCATGATCACGGCCAGCAACCCGAGTCCCTTGGCGCGAGAGAACCCCAGCGTCGCCAGCAGCAGCAGCGCGCCGAGGATCGGCGCGAAGTATCGGTACGCCCAGGCCGGTGAGATGTGCGAGACGATCCAGCCGAAGCCGAGCGCCCCGATCGGCAGGATCAGCAGCGTCCACAGGGTCAAAGACTCCGGGCTGCGCCACCTGGACTTCACGAACATCGATGCCAGCCCGAGCCCGGCCACGAGCACGAGCGCGACCGTCGCCCGGTCGCCGCCCATCAGGTTGCGCGAGATCTGGACTGGGGCGCCGAAGTTCGGCGCGCTGTCCCACGGCGAGCCCGTGTGCGTAGCCTGGTAGAGCAGCGTCGGAACCCACGGCAGGTACAGGACCACGCAGGCGCCGAACACGTAAAGGCCATCACGCAGGATCGGCTTCGGGTCGTCGCTCGCGCGCCAGACGACAATCAACGCCAAAAACGCACCGACGCCGAAGAACGCGCCCCACAGGTGCGTGTACAGCATCAGCACCTGGCAGACCGTGAACAGGATCAGGTAGCCACGGCGACGGTAGATGAAGCCCTGGATGAAGCCCTGAGTCGCGAGCAGCCCGAGGAACGCCATCATCGAGTACATCCGCGTTTCCTGCGCGTAGGCGGTCAGGAACGGGTTCAGCGCGAACAGCACCAGCGCGATCGCCGCCGCCCACCGGCCGAACAGACTCCAGGCGACCCAGACGCCGGCCGGGATGCAGGCCAGAGCGAAGATCAGCGACAGCACGTGGGTCGAGGTCTCGCTCGACCCGAAGATGCTCATCCAGACGTGCAGCATCAGGTAGTAGAGCGGCGGCGACCCGTCGTGGCGGAGCACGGTTGGGATCGACAAGAGCGAGTGCGACGAGATCCCGACCGACAGGCCCTCGTCCATCCAGAACTGGCCGGAGATGTAGCGCGTCCGCAGCCACAGCGAGATCGCCATCACGATCACGATCACGGTGCCGACGACCAGCCACATCGGCACTCGCTCGAGCCAGCGGGGGAACGGTGGTCCGAGGCCGTCGCGGTCGTCCGCGGGCGGGATGCTCTGCTGAGGTGCGGTGACGGTGGCCATCAGTGCGTGCCCGTGATGGTCAGCACGACCGCGAGGCTACCCGCGGCAGCTTGTGAACAGGTTAAACGGGCCACTGCTGCCGAAGTACTTGTAGTGAATCGCCGGCCATGCGTGGACGATCGGCAGCAGCGCGGCGTCGCGCGTGTCACGCGTCTGCAGGATCACGTTTGGAGCCGGCGGCAGCGGCGCGTCGGGGGCCGGCGGCGCCTCGATCTGGATCGTGTGGACTCCCAATGCCCAGGCGACCATCGGAACCTGGAAGCCCTCGGTCATCACCGTCCCGCAGCGCAGCATCTTCGCGGCGCCGCCGTATTCGGCCACCAGCGTGTTCAGCCCCTTGCGCAGGTTCGCCTGATAGACGAGCGAACGGTGCGTGCGTGGAATCGAGATCAGGTTGTAGCCGACCCACGACGGCAGCATCGCGAACGCCAGCGCGACTACCGCGATGCCGGCCCAGGAGCCCGCGCGCGCGAGGCCGGCCGACGATGCCTCGCGACCGCGCCGCAACAGGCCGGCCACCAGGTTGCCGATCTCCCGCGCGGCCCAGCCCCAGGCGACGGCGCCGCAGATCTCTACCAGCGCCGAACCGATCACCAGGTAGCGGTTGTTGCCCGAGAAGCCGATCTGGGTCATCGTCGCGATCACGACAAACCATGCGAGTCCGGCGATTCCTGCGAGCGCCGTGACGCCCATCGCCCGCGGCTGCGGGGCGCTGAGGAACGACCGTCCCTCACGGCGCCAGCCGCGCAGCATCACGACGCCGACGACCGCCACCAGTACCGCGGCCGCGAGCTTGAGGCGCAACAGAATCGTCGGCCAGGCGGCGTCGACCAGCTCGGAGAAGAACGGGCTCTTGGCGAACGCGAGGCTGTTCGAGCGCGGATGCTGGGCGCGTGTGACCCCGCGTAGGAAGTGGCCCGACCCCCAGTACTCGGGCAAGAACCAGCAGATCGGGATCAACACAAACAGCGCGATCACGAGCCTGCGTGCATCGGCGTGCTTCCAGAACAACCACAGCCCGTAAGGGCCCCAGAAGAGCCAGATCTCGGGACGGTCGAGCGCGACGAAGAAGCCGACCGCAAACGCCTGCTTCGGGCGGCCGTCGAGATGCCGTTCGACCGCCACCAGCATCAGCGCCGTCGCCAGACCCTCGGAATAGCCGAGTGCGTTGTCGGAGATGTAGCCACCGGACATCGCCAGCGCGACCGCCGCGATCACGCCTGCGAGCAGCGCCGGAGCGATCGTCAGCAGCCGGCCCGGGTTGTCGAGCGCGGAGGTGAAATAGCTGCCGACGTCGCGCGTCAGGCGCACCGACAGCCTGAACACCATCACCACCGCCGCGAACGCGCCGGCCCGGGCGATCACGAGCCACAGGTTCGGCTCGGCGTTGCCGAACAGCGCGAACGGAACCGTGAAGATCATCGGCAGCGGCTTCCACGACGGGCCGCCGGTCGTATGCAACTTCAGGTGCACGATCTCGCGACCCCAGACGATCCAGGCCCACGGGTCGTAGCTCGGGGTCGACGGGATCAACAGCGACAGCGCGCCGATGATCAGTGAGACGACGATCAGCCCGATGTAGAAGTGCTTGGTCGGCACCTGCCACCACGCCCGGCTCTCTCCACGCGATGCGGCTGGCTGCGCCGGCGGTGTGACGGTCGTCTGCAGCCCGGTCGTCGAGGCAGAGAGCATGTTGGCGAGCGGTCGTCGGAACACGAGCTTGGAGCGTGGCGGGGGCGTTGGCCTCGCCGGTTAGAGGTGCGTTAGCGCCCTGTGAACCGCGGTCCGCCGAGCGCGGAACGTCGACGGGCGGCGCGGGGCGGAGTTCGCGCGCGAATTGTAGAGGCCGCGGCCTCTGGTGGTCGCCGTCAGAACTGACGAGACGCCGCGCGACGGCGGTCGCCGTCAGGTGAGAGCGAGTCTATGTCGGCCCCGGCGCCGGCGCTCGCAGCGAGCACGCCGGCGGTGCGCTCGCTGTACGGCCAGCCGTGCTACCCGGTCACTCCCTTGGCCATGCAGTCCTCGACCTTCTGCAGCAGCGCGTCGGACGCCCGGTTGGGATACAGGAGCGCGCTGCCGATCACCTCGGCGCTCTCAACCTGTCCGTCGATCTGGAGCTCCTGGGCAGCGCCTGGCGTCGGCGTGAACTGAACCGTGGGGCCGAAGGGCTTGGTTCCGATCTGGAGCCACACCCTCCCGAACTCGACCACCGGGATGTGCTCAGAGCGCAGGCAATCGACATGCGCCGTGCGTGGATCGTCGACCTTCTTTGCTTCTGTTGTTGCCGCTTTCAGCGTGCCGGCCTCGGGTTTGGCTGTACTACCGCACGCTGAGAGCGAGACCGCCGCCAGCCCGATGGCCAGCGCGAGCTTCGCGGAGGGCATGGATCGAGAGGGTAGAGGATGATCTGGACCGGTGATCCAGATCGCGGCACTGACCGGACCGCTGCCGAAGCTCGGCGTCGTGGTGGTGGCCGTGCTTGCGGCACTCACCCTGGTGGCCGCCGACCGGCGAGCGCGGGCGCTGGCGATGCTCGGTGCACTGGTCGTATCGCCCGTCCTGCTGCTGGTCGAGATCTGGCACTCGCCGCAGCTGCGCGTCGTGCACCGACACCCGCTGTATGCACTTGTGGCGGCGGTAGTCGCAATCGCCGTGCTCGTCGCGGTCGCGCGGGCGATCCGGCGGCGTCCATGGCTGCTGGCCGTGCTGGCGACGCTGGCGCTGCCGTTCCGGGTCCCGATCCAGTCGGGCGGGGTTACCTCGAACCTGCTGGTACCGCTTTACTTGGTCGTCGCAGCCGGTTCGCTGGCGTGGATCGTGGCGGCGCTGCGAAGCACCGAACAGCCGGATCGATCCCCGGCGGCCGATGGCTCCGGGGGTTGGGCGGTATGGGTCGAGCGCCTGCTGGCAGCCTACGTCGTGCTTTACGGGCTACAGGCGATCTACTCGCCCTCGTTCGAGACGGCGCTGCAGCAGATGGTGTTCTTCTACGTGCCGTTCGCGCTTCTGTACCGGCTGCTGCGCCAGGTCGACTGGACCCCGGAGCTGATCGGCACCTGCCTGAAGATCACGATCGGCCTGGCGCTGGTGTTCTCGTTGATCGGCTTTGTCGAGTACGCGACCAAGTCGATCATCCTCAACTCGAAGCTGGTCGTCGCGAACGACCTCCACACCTACTTCACAGTCAACTCGGTGTTCTTTGACCCGGACATCTTCGGGCGCTACCTGGCGCTGTCGATGATCCTGCTGGCGGTCGTGCTGCTCTACCGGCGCCCGCAGCGCGAGCAAGTGAGTGCGGTCGTCGCGCTGGCGATCCTCTGGGTCGGGCTGCTGCTGACGCTGTCGCGGTCGAGCCTCGGCGCGCTGCTGGTGGGGCTTGCGGTGCTGGCGGCGCTGCGCTGGAGGCCGTCTCGCGCGCTGGTGATTGCCGTCGTCGTGGTGCTGTTGGGCGCGGCTGCGGTCGCCGTGTCACCCCGGACGTTCGGCCTCAACCAGGGCGTCAACGGTGCCTCGAGCGGCCGTGGCGGCTTGGTCAGCGGCGGCGTGTCGCTGTTTGCCGACCGCCCGGTGTGGGGCTGGGGCTCGGGGTCGTTCGTGAAGGAGTACCGGGTCCACCACAAGGCGGTCGCGACCACGCTTTCGGCATCGCACACGATCCCGGTCACGATCGCCGCCGAACAGGGGCTGATCGGTGAGCTGGTCTACGTCGCGCTGGTGATCGCCGCGATTGCGTGTCTGGTCCGCCGCGCGCGGGGCGATCCGGTGCGCAGCGCGATCGCGGCCGCGTTCATCGCGCTCGTGTTCCATACGATGCTGTACGCCGACTTCCTCGAGGATCCGGTCACCTGGGCGCTGTTGGGGGTCGGCGTGTCGCTCGCGGTCGCGCTGCGTGAGGATCGGCGCGAGGCGCCGGCGCCGGCGGCTGCCACGGCCGAGGCGGGCCTGACGGCTTCGTGACCAGGGCCCCGCTCGTCCCGGCCGTGGTGTCCCTATGCGGGCGCTGGAACCGGTGCCTGCCGGAGCGTCGGGGAGCTCGCCGCGCGTCCAGCCGTCGCTCCCGGCTGCCCCGAAGGCGCGCCTGCGCTGGCTATTCGGGCGTCGTGTAGGCGCCGGCGATGCCGCCGTCGACCATGAAGGCCGTTGCGTTGACGTAGCTCGATTCGTCGCTGGCGAGGAACAGCACGGCGTTGGCGATCTCCTCCGCGCGCGCGAAGCGCCCCATCGGGACATGCACGATCCGACGCCGCGCCTGAACCGGGTCGGCTGCGAACAGCTCGCGCAGCAGCGGCGTGTCGACCGGCCCCGGGCAGAGAGCGTTTACCCGCACGCCTCGCGCCGCGAACTCCACTCCGAGCTCGCGCGACAGGGCAAGCACGCCGCCCTTGGAGGCCGTGTAGGAGATCTGTGAAGTGGCTGACCCGAGCACGGCGACGAATGAGGCGGTATTGATCACTGACCCGCCCCCGCCCTCGAGCAAATATGGGATCCCGTGCTTGCAGCACAAAAACACGCTGCGCAAATTGGTCGCCTGGACCCGCTCCCAGGCTTCTAGAGACGTGTCCACGACCGACGCATCATCGGTTGGGGAGATGCCGGCGTTGTTGAACAGAACGTCGATCCGGCCCAGTTCAGAACGAACGCGTGCGTAGAGATCCGCGACTGTCGGCTCGTCGATGAGGTCGGCAACCAGCGCCAGCTCGCCGATTGAGTGCGACACCACGTCGACTCCCACCAGCCGGGCGCCTTCGCGCTCGAACACCGCTGCAGTCGCGCTGCCGATCCCGCCCGCGACGCCCGTCACAACGCACACCTTCCCTTCGAGCCTGCTCACGCTGATCGCGTCCACTCGTCATCCGGACTCGCTTGAATGTCGGCGGCGTGAGTCATCCGCCCGTCGCGTAGAAGATCGACTTGAGTTCGGTGTAGGCATCGAGCGCGTGTGGCCCGAGCTCGCGGCCGTACCCCGACTGCTTGAACCCTCCAAATGGCGTCGTCACCCGCACTGAGGTGTTTGAGTTGATCGACAGCACGCCAGCCTGGACTGCCCGCGCGACCCGCAACGCCCGTGCCCCATTGCGAGTCCAGATCGAGCCCGACAACCCGTAGATCGTGTCGTTGGCCAGGCGGACCGCCTCCTCCTCGTCTGCAAATGGGATCACCACGGCCACCGGTCCAAAGATCTCTTCGCGCGCCGCGCGCGCGTCGGGCGCGACCGGGCACAGCACCGTCGGCGCAAACCAGTACCCCGACCCCGACGGGGCGTTGCCGCGCACCGCTACGGGCGCGCCATCCTCGACGAACGAGGCAACGGTGGAGCGCTGGCCAGCCGAGATCAGCGGCCCCATCTGGGTGGCCTCATCGAGCGGGTCGCCGACGCGGACCGCGCGCACCACGTCAGACAGGTAGCCCATGAACTCGTCGACCACGTCGTACTGCACGAGGATCCGCGAGCGCGCGCAGCAGTCCTGGCCGGCGTTGCCGAACACGGCAGACGGAACCGCGCTGGCCGCCGCTTGGAGGTCGGCGTCGGCGAACACGATGTTGGGCGACTTCCCGCCCAGCTCGAGCGTGACGCGCTTGATCGTCGCAGCGGCGCCAGCCGCGATCATGCGGCCGACCTCCGTCGAGCCGGTGAACGCGATCTTGGCGACGTCCGGATGCTCGACCAGACGACGGCCGCAGACTGACCCGGGGCCGGCGACCACGTTCAGCACGCCCTCCGGGAGACCCGCTTGGAGCGCGATCTCGCCGAACCGGAGCGCGCTCAGCGGCGTCAGCTCGGCGGGTTTGAGCACAACCGTGTTCCCGGCCGCCAAAGCCGGCCCCAGCTTCCACGACGCGATCGTCAAGGGGAAGTTCCATGGCACGATCAGGCCCACGACGCCGAGCGGCTCGCGCACGGTCCACGCCTGCCCGCCGCTGACCGGGATTGTGTCGCCCAGCAGGCGTTCGGGAGCGCCGGCGTAGTAACCAATCGTTTGCGCGACCATCTCCATCTCGCCGCGCGCGTCGCCGATCGGCTTGCCGGCGTTGCGGGCTTCCAGCAGCGCGAGCTCGTCGCGATGCTGCTCGACGGCGTCAGCGAGCGCGCGCAGGATCGCCGCCCGTTCTGACGGCGAGATCGCTCGCCATGCCGGGAGCGCGGTCTTGGCACGCGCTACCGCCTGGTCGACATCCTCAGCGCCCGCGCGCGGCACCTCGGCCATAACCTGCTCCGTGGCCGGCTCGATGACGGAGATCATCCGCGCTCGAACATGCGGCGACGTTCGTAGTCGGTGACGACCTCGTCGAACAGCCGCTGCTCTGTGCGCCCGTAATTGAGGTAGTGGCCCCAGACCGCGTCGCCGAACGTCGCGCGCGCGAACTCGCTCTGCTCCCACAGGTCGACGGCCTCGCGGAGCGTCGATGGGAACGGCTCGGCCTTGGCCTGGGCGTACGCATTGCCCTTCAGCTCGGGACCAGGATCAGTCTCGTTGGTGATTCCGTCAAGCCCCGCGGCGAGTAGCGCGGCGTAGCCGAGGTACGGATTGACATCGGCCCCCGGAATCCTGCACTCAACCCGCCGCGACTGCCCGTGACCGACGATCCTGAAGCCGCAGGTGCGGTTGTCGCGCCCCCACGAGATCGAGGTCGGTGCCCAGCTCTCGGTTGCGTAGCGCTTGTATGAGTTGACCGTTGGTGCGATCAGCAGCGCGAGCTCGCGGACGTGGTTGCGCATGCCACCGATGTAGTGCCGGAAGGTGTCCGTTTCGTCGTGGTCGTCGACGAACACGCTGGTGCCTGCGCCTGAGTCGATCAGGCTCGAGTGGATGTGGCACGAGCTGCCGATGTCCTTCTCCGATGGCTTGGCCATGAAGGTCGCCGACACCCCGTTGAGGAACGCGATCTCCTTGACGCCGTTCTTGTAGATCACGTGGCGATCGGCTGACGTGACTGCGTCCGCGTAGCGGACGTTGAGCTCGTGCTGTCCGTACCAGGCCTCGCCCTTTGAGAACTCGACCGGGATCCCCGCACCCTGCATGCCACGCCTGATCTGACCGATCACGTTCTCATCCATCGTCGTCGCGAGGATGTGGTAATCGAGGATGTACGGGATCGTCGGGGTCAGCCCGCTGTAGCCCTGCTCGTGCGCCTCGGCGTAGCTCTGTTTGTAGAGATAGAACTCGAGCTCAGAGGCGAACTGCGGCGTATAGCCCATGTCGCGCGCACGCTCGTACTGCGCGATCAGAACCTGGCGCGGTGAGGCGACCACAGGCGAGGAGTCGTGCTCGACCACGTCGCATAGCACCAGCGCTGTGCGGTCCAGCCACGGGATCCGGCGCAAGGTGGCGATGTCGGGGGCGATCCCGAAGTCGCCGTAGCCCTTTTCCCAGTTGGCCATCTCGTAGCCCGGTACCGGATCCATCTCCATGTCGAGCGCGAGCAGGTAGTTGCAGCCCTCGACTCCGTGCTCGATGACCTGGTCGAGGAAGTAGGAGATCTCGATCCGCTTGCCGACCAGACGTCCCTGCATATCGGTGAACGCGGTCACGACCGTGTCGATCGTGCCTGCCTCTGCCTCGGCGCTGAGCTCATCGAGCGACAGCATGCCCTTGATCACACCGGGTCCGCCCGGCCGCGCGGCGCTGGCCATGCCTACTCCGATCGGCCGGCGACCGCCGGCGACCCTGGCGTCCCAGGGGGTTGCATTTCTGGGCAGAGCGGGATGTCGTCGATCGTGCGGACCGGCCCCTTGTACTCGTTCTTTGCGTCGACCGACGACCAGATCCCGACGATCGGGCCCACCAGCAGAACCAGCGGCGAGTAGTTGAACGCGATCGCTGTCGCCGTTGACCTCGATACTGCCGCTTCGTCCGCCACGTCCCCCTCCCCGGTATATGCAGTCCGATTAGCCTGCGAAAGGTGTGTTGATCAGACCTATTGGTCGCGTGACCATAACGCTCGGTTTCGGGGGATGTCAACCGGCGCTGCGCCACTCTCTCAGGCGGCGGTGATCGGCGACGGGCCGTTGGCTGCGCGACGGCAACGGGGCGGCGAGCCATGTCGCTAGCGCCGCTCTCGCCCCAGCCCAATCTCGGGCTGAGGCGAGCAAAACGAATTCCGCGAGCCTGTTTTGGCGGGCTCAGATCAGTCCCGCGAGAACGTGCTCGGTCCCTCGATGTGTCCGCGCATCACCCGCACCGCCTCGGGGCCGTTGCGACGCCGCAGGAGCGCGACGAGCTCGCGGTGCTGCGCGTTGGAGTGGCGCAGCAGCACCGGCGGATGAGCGATTCTCGTGATCAGCTGGCTCATCTGGCCCTGGACCTCGGTCATCGCCCTGACAAGCCGGGGCGAGGCTGCAGCCTCGGCGACGCCGATGTGGAATCTGATGTCCGCTCGGCGGTAGACGTCGAAGTCATCCACCTCCATCATCGCGTCCGCGAGCGCGTCGAGCCGATCGAGCTGCTCGCTGGTGCAGCGCTCGGCAGCGAGCAGCGTCGCTCCAAGCTCGACCGCGACCCGGAAGTCGAGCACCGCCCATGCCTCCTCTCCGAGCGGGGGCTCGTCGCTCTCGGCAAGCGGCGGGCGCTCGGTCACAAAGGTTCCGCCGCCGCGACCCCGAAGCGAGACCAGGAGGCCGCTCTGAACGAGCGTCGTCAGCGCCTGCCGCAGGGTCGTGCGCGAGATCGCCAGCTGGTCGGCGAGCGTGCGCTCAGACGGCAGTCGGCTTCCGGCCGGCAGGATTCCGGCGCGGATTGCGGTCCCCAGCCGCTCGACCGTCTCTTCGAACGTCGTGGCTGTTCGAACGGGCTCAAACACAGCCTCGAAAACCGCGTCCTGCTGCACGATCGCAACGGTACCGCCATCCCCCGGTAGGTTTCGCATATGGCCGACCTCGGGGCGATCGTCACGCAGCTGGAGCTGGAGCTGGAGCTCGGCCCGGCGGCCGGACCTCCGGTGCCGCTCGAGGGCGGGATCACCAACCGCAATTACAGAGTCCGGTTCGGAGACCGCGAGTGCGTGCTCCGCGTGCCGGGCCGCGACACGAACCTGCTGGGCATCGACCGTGAGGCCGAGCGACTGGCGTGCGCGGAGGCAGCCCGGCTCGGGATCGGTCCGGCGCTCGTGGCCGCCGGTGAGGGCTACCTCGTCACCGAGTTCCTGCAAGCGGACCCGATCGACGGCCGCCTGCTTCGCGCCGAGCCCGAATCAGCCGCCAGGGCACTGCACGCCTTTCACGACTCGGGCATCGAGCTGCCGACGCGCTTCTGGGTCCCGGAGCTGCTCGATGACTACGAGCGGATCGTCGTCCAACGGGGCGGCACGCTGCCACCGGCATACCGTGACGCCCAGTCATTGGCGCGCAGGATCGCGGCTGCGCTCCCGCTCGAGCGCCCGGTTCCCTGCCACGACGACCTACTGCCCGCGAACATCCTCGCGCTGCACTCGGCGCCGGGCGACGCGCTGCTGGTCGACTGGGAGTACGCCGGGATGGGCCATTTCATGTTCGACCTCGGCAACCTCGCGATCAACAATGAGTTCGACAGCCGTTCTGACTCACAGGATCAGGAGCGGCTGCTGGAGGCTTATTTCGGCGAACCGGCGAGCGCCGGGCGGCGGGCGGCGCTGGCGCTGATGCGAATCATGTCCGACGCGCGTGAGGCGGCCTGGGGTGTCGTCCAGGGCGCGATCTCCGAGCTCGAGTTCGATTTCGCCGACTACGCACAACAGCACTTCGCTCGCCTCACGCAATCCGCAAGCGACCCCCGGCTTCAGGAGTGGCTCGATGGCGCGACCGCGTGACGTTCCGTCGCGGGCGCGGATCGTGATCATCGGTGGCGGGGTGGGGGGCGCTTCGATCGCCTACCACCTCGCGCAGCTGGGCGAGCGCGACGTCGTCCTGCTCGAGCGCAGCGAGCTAACGAGCGGTTCGACATTTCACTCGGCGGGGCTCGTCGGTCAGCTGCGGGGAAGCGTGTCGCTGACACGGCTGATGATGGACTCGGTCGAGCTCTACGGCCGGCTTGACTGCGGCTGGGTGCAGTGCGGCGGGATCCGCCTGGCCTGCACGGAGGAGCGCGAGCAGGAGGTGATGCGCCAGGTCGCCTGGGCCAAGACGTTCGGGCTCCCGCTCGAGCTCCTTTCCCCAGACGAAGCCCAGGAGCTGTTCCCCCTGATGGTGACCGACGGAGTCCGATGCGCCTCCTATCTGCCCACCGACGGTTACCTCGACCCGTCGCAGTTGACCTATGCACTGATCGAGGGCGCGCGCGCCGGTGGCCACGCCGTGTTCACTCAGACGCGGGTCGATCAGATCCTCGTCCGCGGCGGCCGCGTGCGATCGATCAAACCCCAAGGGGGCGAGATCGAGGCCGTGGTCGTGGTCAAGGCGGGGGGCATGTTCGCGGCCGAGCTCGGCCGCATGGCCGGCGTCAGAGTGCCCGTGATCCCGTTCGCGCACGAGTACCTCGTCACGCAACCGTTCCGGGAACGGGCGCCAGGTGAGCACCTGCCGACGCTCCGCGACCCCGACCTTTTGATCTACTTTCGAGAGGAGGGCGCGGGACTGGTGATGGGCGGCTACGAGCGTCAGAGCGCACCGTGGTCGCTGGACGACCAGCTCGTCGATCGGATCCCGCCGGACTTCAACGGACGCCTGCTCGAGGAGGACTGGCCACGATTTGAGGAGATCGCAGCCAACTCGGCGCGTCGCGTGCCGGCGATGGAGGACGTCAAGGTCACGCGGCTGATCAACGGGCCAGAGGCGTTCACGCCCGACAACGAGTTCTGCCTCGGCGAGACTGACGTCGCCGGGCTGTTCGTCGCCGCCGGCTTCTGTGCGCACGGCCTGGCCGGCGCCGGCGGGATCGGCAAGGTGATGGCGGACTGGATCCTCGCCGGCGAGCCCGGGCTTGACGTCTGGGAGATGGACATCCGGCGGTTCGGCGCCCAGTACCGCTCACCCCGCTACACGCTCGCGCGGGCGAGGGAGGTCTACGAGACCTACTACGACATCCGCTATCCGGGCCACGAGCGCCAGGCGGGCCGGCCGCTGCGCACCTCGAGCGCCTACGCCTGGCACCAACAGCACGGCGCGGCGTTTGGTGAGAAGTCAGGCTGGGAGCGCGTCAACTGGTATGAGAGCAACACGGCAGCGGGCGATGTCGCGCTCAGGCCGCGGGGCTGGGCCGGGATGCACTGGTCGCCTGCGATCGGGGCCGAGGTGCTCGCCACCCGCGAGCGCGCCGGGCTGTTCGACGAGTCCTCGTTTGCGAAGCTCGAGCTCAGCGGACCCGGCGCCGCAAAGCTGCTCGAGCGCCTGTGCGACAACAGCGTCGCCCGTGAGGTGGGAGCAATCACCTACACCCAGATGCTCAACCGCCGCGGCGGGATCGAGTGCGACTTCACCGTCACCAGAGTGCACGGGGACACCTTTCAGATCGTCACCGGCACGGCGTTTGGCAACCATGATGCGAGCTGGATCCGGCGTCACCTCCCCGTTGATGGCTCAGTCCGCCTCGCCGACGTGACGTCGCAGTGGGCATGCTTTGCCCTCTGGGGTCCAAAGGCGGGCGAGATCCTGGCGCCGCTCACGCCCGATCCGCTCGACTTCGGATACATGTCGATGCGCGAGCTGGCGGTCGGCGATGTCCCCGTGCGCGCGCTGCGGGTGACGTTCGTCGGCGAGCTGGGCTGGGAGCTCTACTGCCCGACCGAATATGGCGCCGGCCTGTGGAGGACACTGTGGGAGGCGGGCGGGGCCCACGGGCTGGTCGCCGGTGGCTACCGGGCGATCGACTCGATGCGACTCGAAAAGGGTTACCGGGTTTGGGGCGCGGACATCACGCCCGACGAGACGCCGCTGGAGGCGGGGCTCGGCTTTTGCGTGCGCGATGATCGGACCTTCATCGGCGCGGATTCCCTGGTCGAACCCGCGCAGCGTCTCCGATGCCTGGTGCTCGAAGACCCCCGGTCGGTGGCGCTCGGCAACGAGCCCGTGCAGGTCGACGGCCAGATCCGCGGCCGCGTGACGAGCGGCGGCTATGGCTATCAGGCCCAGCGCTCGATCGCCTACGCGTATCTCCCGGCTGACGTCTCGATCGGGACGCAGGTGCAGGTCGACATCTTTGGGCGTTGGGTCACCGGCGAGGTCGCGCGCGAGCCGCTCTACGACCCCACCGGGGAGCGAGTGCGAGCTCCAATCCGCGGATGACAACCCGGGCCAGTCCGGGTAGGATCAAAGGCCGTGACGTGGGGATTCTTGTGGATCATGATCGCCCTCAAGTTGCCGCTCGCCGCGCTGATTTACATCGTCTGGTGGGCGATCAAGCAGGAGCCGGACGAGTCGACCTCGTCCGATGACGACGGCGGCATCAAGCGCCAGCGTCCGCACCCGCCGAAGCCGTTCCCGCGCCACCCGCGGCGCGGGCCGCACGGCGATCCTGAGCCCCAGCCGCCCGCCCGGGTGCGCACCGTGCGCGCCAGGGCACGGACGTTTGGTCACTGAGCCGGTCCGCGATCGCTGGCAGACTCCAGTGCGATGAGTGACGCGCCCGCATCGGTCCTGTCCGATGGCACGATCACGCGGCTGGTCGCCGAGGGCCGGATCACGATCGATCCCTGGGACGAGCGCCTGGTCCAGCCCGCCAGCGTCGACCTCCGGCTCGGTGACTCGTTCCGCGTGTTTCACAACCACCGCGCATCGGCGATCGATCTGCGCCACCCACCGGAGAACCTGACCGAGGAGGTCGTCGTCCCCGAGGGCGAGTCGTTCGTGATCCACCCCGGGGAGTTCTGTCTCGGCCGCACGCTGGAGTGGGTCGAGCTGCCCGACGACATCGTCGCCCG
>JBKQJQ010000162.1:0-6464 GCA_052147875.1 Solirubrobacteraceae bacterium
GTGGTCACGAACGCGAGCAGCGTCAGCCCGGCGGCGAGCGCCACGCAGATCACGAGATCGCCGCTGAGCCTGATCCCCGCGATCGTCATTCCGGGTTGTCCTTGTCGGGCTTGGGCTCACCGCCCGCCGGCGCGGGCGATCAACATCAGCGTGTGTCCGAAGGCGGCCGCGCGCGGCCTCGATCCAAGCTCGTCGAGCGGCTGCATCGCGCGCTGGACGGCGGGCGGCAGCCGCCGCCACGTATACGTGACGGCGTGCAGCTCGGGCTCCAATCCGGCGTCGCGGGCCTCGCTGAGCAGCCGCCGGGGGGAGAGCGGGATGTCATCGGGAGTGCCGTGCATCGCCGTCGCGGCGCCGGTCCGATTGGCGAGCGACAGGGCGGCGCCAACCGGGTTCCACAGCCCCGGCTCGATCGCGATCATCGCGCCCCCCGGACGGAGCAGCACAGCCGCCTCGGTGAAGCACGGAGTCAACGGGCCCTGAAATGCGATGTGGTGGAGCACGAGGCGGTACAGCACAACGTCGAACGAGTTCGCCGGCAGCCCGAGTCGGCCCGCATGGCCGACCAGCGCCTCGTCGGCGCGCCCACTCGAGAGCACGCCGTTGACGCGATCGGGCTCGGCGTCGGCGGCGACAATCCGGAACGCCGGCGCCGGGAACATGTGCCGGCCCGGGTACCAGCCGGCGCCGACAGACAGCACATCGCCCCCCTCCAGACCCAGCCGTCGCTGCACGAGCGACCGCTCGCGGGCCTCCATGTGGCGGTAGTTGAGCTCCAGCGTCGACTCCCGGCTGAGACGGTCGAAGAAGTTGTCCGGCTCATACGGGGCGCAGCTCTCGCGCTCGGTGCTGAGGGTCTCGGTCGCGATGGCCAGGGCAGTGTAGAAGCGCTCGGTCCTACACTCGCGCCGATGTCGTGGCACGTGCGCGGCCGCCAAGCGGCGCAGAGGCTGGGTCTCGATCCGCGCTACGCGCGGCGCCTGCGGTGGATCGCGAAGGCCAACGCGGTCAGGCAGGTGGGAGCCCGTGTCAGCGACCACATCCCGTTCGTCCTGACCGACCCCGAGCCCGACAACTTCACCTACGAGCTCGCCAACGATGATCAGTTGGCCGCCTGGGTCGCTTCGGTCTCCGGAGCCGACCTCGCCGTGGCCGAGCGAGCGCTGGCCGAGCCGACCCTCGACAAAAGGCTCACCCAGCGGCTGCGCGCGACCGCCGCAGCACACTGGTGGTGGACCAAACCCGAGCCGCCGTTCGGAAAGCGTCGCGGCTGGTACGCGCTGACGCGGCTGCTGAAGCCTGGGCTGGTGGTCGAGACCGGGGTGCACGATGGGCTCGGTTCGCTGTTGCTGCTGCGAGCGCTCGAGCAGAACGCCAACGAAGGCGCCGATGGCCGCCTGGTGTCGTTCGACGTCAATCCGGCGGCCGGCTGGCTGGTCGGGACCGATCCGCGCTGGGAGCTGCGAATCGAGTCGGGCCGCGACGGGCTGCCCGGCGTGCTGGCGCGGTCGCAGCCGGTCGGGGTGTTCATCCATGACAGCCTCCATACGTACGAGAACGAACGCTGGGAGCTGCGAACTGTTGCGCCGTTTCTGTCTGATCGTGGCGTTCTGATCTCAGACAACGTGCACGTAACGCGGGCGCTGGTCGAGACCTGCAAGGAGTTTGGACTGCGCTACGACGAGTTCGTCGAGCGGCCGGCTGGGCACTTCTACCCGGGCGGTGGCGTCGGCGCCGGGAGTCGCGCCGCCTGCTCGTAGGCGGCGACCGTCGTCTGCCCACAACGCTCCCAGGTGAAAGATTGCTCGACCGTCACGCGCGCCTGGGCGCCGAGGGCGGCGAGCCGTTGCGGGTCCGACAGCAGCCCGTCCAGCGTCTCGGCGAGCGCGCGCGGATCGCGCGGCGCGATTAGCTCGATCCCGCCGCCGGCGGCAGCGATCTCCTCGGGTCCATCCTCGCCGCGACAGCCAATCGCCGGTACGCCGCCGGCCATCGCCTCGATGTAGCTCACCCCGAACGCCTCGCTGACGCTCGGCAGCACGAACACCGACGCCGAGCGCGCGGTCGCGACGGCGTCGCGATGCGCGAGCGCGCCCTGCAGCTGCACCCTCTCGGCAACGCCCAGGCGCCGCGCGAGCTCGGCCAGCCGGTCGCGCTCCGGACCATCGCCGACGATCACATAACGGAGCGATGGGTGGCGGTCGCGGAGCATCGCGAGCGCCACGACCACGTCTGCGTGGCGCTTTCGTTCGATCAGGTTGGCGACCGTGACCACGGTCGGCTGCGCCGGTGGATCGGCGCGGGGCGGCGCCAGATCGGTGCCGAGGTGGACGACGCGCACTTCGTGCGCGCCGAGGGCCTCGCACCGCCGGGCGGTGCCGTGGCTGTTGGCGAGCACTAGCCGTGCGTGGCCGAGCGCCTGCCCGACTGCGCGCGACTCCGCATGTGCGCCGTACACGTCGCCGCCGTGGACGGAGACCACGAGCGGCGTGCGCGCCGCAGCCCGTCTGACCGCATCGCCTGCGGGCACCGCGTAGTGGGCGTGGATCAGGTCGTAGGCGAACTCGGAGCGGATCCGCGTCAGCGCACGCCTCAGCGCCGGCCCGGCCCACGCGCCCCAGGTCGCATAGCTCCACGGGCGCGGCGGGGAGAGGTAGCGGACGTAATCGATCCGAATCCCATCGAGCACCGCGGTCCGCGCTTGAGAGATCGCACCCCACACAGCGCCGAGGTCGCGGCTGCGCAGCGGCGGCAGCGGCCGGTACAGGACGACCACCCGCAGCTCCGTGCCCGCGTCGCGCGCCGCGAGCGCCTGGCGGTGTGCCCATACGCCGAGCGCGGGCGCCTGCGCACGCGGGTAATACTCGGCGACGACCAGGACCTTCATCACCAGCTGCGGTGGGTCCGGATCGTCCGCTGCGCATCGGCGGCCGTCGTGTAGGGGCGGTCGGCGAGGAACTCGCGCGCCTCGACGATCGCCCCGGCCGGGTCATACGAGGAGGCGATCCGGCGCAACCGGTGGCGTACCGGCGTCGCGTCGATCACGCCGATCGGCCAGCCGTTGCGCGCGGCGAGCGCCGACCAATGGGCGTCGAGGCCCCAGCCATAGCGGAGTGGCGGAAACGGGAGCAGGCGATCGAACACGGTCGCGTGGAACGCCGACACCGGGCCGATCTCGACGAACGCGGTCTCCCGAGCCACGCTTCCAGGCCTCCGTCGAGTGACGTCGAACGCGGCGTGTGAGTGGTGGCGGTGGGCTGGCTGTGCGAGCCGCAGCGCGAACCGCTCGGCCAGGAACAGGAACGCGTCGAGGAACCCGCGCGGCAGCACGACGTCGTCGTCGACCACCAGCAGCCAGTCGTGGCCGTGCGCGGGGTGCGCGAGCAGGAGTTCGTCGAGGTTCTCAAACTTGCCCTTGCCGTCGACCGGCGCGGAGTGAAAGTGCAGTTCGTGATGCGAACGCGACAGCTCGCGCCGCGCGGCTGCCAGCAGGTTGGCCTGATCGACGCGCTCGACGGCCAGCACCAGCACGCTACGCCGCGGGGCCCGGCGCGCGGCGCGCCGCAGACGCCAGGGCTCGAGGGACGCGAGCGCGACGCCGTCACACAACGCATCGGCCGCGATCGCGTTGGCGATCGCGCGGGGGCCGATCACATGGCCACTTGTCCCGGACAGGAAGTCGTCCGCGTGCTCGGGCGCGTTCACGAGCGTTGCGCCAGCGCCTCGCGCAGCCGCCCGGCGCTGTGGGCCGCGAGCACGATTCCGATCGCGCAGCGGCGCCGGACCGTGTGCCAGCCGCAGCCGGCAAACGTGCGCAGCTCGGCGGCAAGCGACGGCGTCGCGCCCTTGCGCAGATCGTTACGCCGCGCGCTGCGCCCGACCGCGTAGGCGGCCCGCGACAGGCTGCTCAGGGTCGCGTCGTCGGCGCTGCGCCGGTGATCGAGCCCGGCGGCAGCCAGATACCGGATCCGGCCGCCGCGGTCGGCGTAGCGCTGCTGCCATTCCTCCTCGTCACCCCGTCCTGAGAGCGATTCGTCAAACGAACCGACGAGCTCGAACGCCTGCCTGCGAAGCGCCATGTTCGCGCCCCACACGTGCGCCGTGTCGTGGTCTGAGGCGCCGAGATCGAGGGTCGTGATTGGCGCCGGCTCGCGACCGCATGCACGGGGGCCGCCGCCCTCGAGCCGGGCACGTATCGGGCCACCGAACACCGCGCGGTCAGGCGTGGTGGCGATTCCGCCGAGCAAAGCATTCAGCCAGCCCGGAGGCGCCTCCACATCGTCGTCGATCAGCACGATCGGGTCTCCGTGAGCGGCCGTGATGCCGGCGTTGCGTGCCGCATTCAGACCCGAACCGTGCGATCTGACGATCTCGGCGTCGTGCCGGCGTGCGACCTCGGCCGTCGCCGGGTTGTCGCCATCGTCCACGACCAGCACCTCGGCGTCCGCCTCGCGTGCCTGAGGCATGACCGATGCGAGCGCAACCTGCAGGTACGCGGGACGGTCGCTCGTGGGGATAACACTCGACGCTGTCGGCACGGCGCTCATTTTGTCGTGCGCGCCGGGCGCAGCGAGGTCGTGCGGGTTACTGCGAGGCCCGCCCGCGCTGCCGCTGCGCGCGCCGATGCGACACCAGCTGGCGCCCGAAGTCACGGACGAAGCGCGGGTTGTAGCGCGTGTAGCGCCGCCACAGCCGACGCGGCTCGTGCGCGAGCCGGTATGCCCACTCGAGCCCGTGCTCCTGGATCCAGGGCGGGGCTTGCGGCACGAGGCCGGCGTGGAAGTCGAACGCGGCGCCGACGCCGATCAGGATCGGCGCGTCGAGCTCGTCGCGCAGCTGGGCCATCCACTTCTCCTGCTTCGGCACGCCAATCCCGACCCACACCACGTCTGCCCGCGAGCGGTTGATCTCGCTGACGACGGCGCCACGTTCCTCATCGGTCAGGGGACGGTGGGGCGGCGAGTAGCCTCCGACGATCTGGACGCCCGGATAGCGATGGCGCAGGTTCAGCGCCAGCTGCACGAGCGCCCCCTGGTTGCGGCCGCCGTACAGGTACAGGCGTTGGCCGGAAACGGCGCTGCGCGCGCATGCCCGCGCCATCAGCTCGGGTCCGTACACGCGGTCGTCGAGTGGATGGCCGAGCGCCGCCAGCGCCCAGACCAGCGGCTGGCCGTCGGGCACGTTCAGCGATGAGCCCAGCAGCGCGCTGCGAAGCTCGGGGTCCTCGGCCGAGGCCATTACCGTGTGGACGTTGCAGACGCACACGTAGCCGCGGCTGCGGGCCGCGACCTTGGCGTCGATCCAGTCAAGCGTGCGCTCGTAGTCGGTCAGGCCGAGCGGGATCTCGAGCACGGCGATCTTGGCCGGATCAAGGACCTCAACCGGTTCTGAGGCAAGCGACTTCCGTGGCTGCACGGTCGCCTGCCCGCCAGCCTGCTGCACGGCTAGCGCCTCGGATTCGGGTGTAGTGGGCACTTTCATTACGTAGCAACGGAAGATCGCCCTCAGAGTTACGCGGTTTGTCATGCGAGTCCTTTGGCGCGCGTCTCGTATGCTCCCGCCGCAATGGACTGCTTGGTCACCGGCGGCGCCGGTTTCATCGGCTCGAATCTGGTCGATCAGCTGCTCGCACGCGGCGATCGCGTAACCGTGATCGATGACCTCTCGACCGGCAAGCGAGGCAACCTCGAGCGCGCGCTCGCCGCTGGTGCGGAGCTTGCTGTCGCGGACGTCTCAGACGCTCACAAGGTGAACGAGATCTTCGCCGGCGCGCAGCCCGAAACCGTCTTTCACCTCGCTGCTCAGGTCGACGTCCGCCGCTCGGTCGAGAATCCGGCACGCGACGCGACCATCAACGTGCTCGGCACGATCGCCGTGCTCGACGCCTGCACCCGATTCAACGTCCGGCGGCTGGTCAACACCTCGACCGGCGGCGGCCTGTACGGAGACGCCGACGTGCTGCCGACCCCCGAGGACGCCCCGATCAAGCCGCTGGCGCCGTACGGTCAGGCCAAGCTCGCGGCCGAGGGTTACTGCCAGGTGTACGAGCGACTGCACGGCGTGTCGACGATCTCGCTGCGGTACGGAAACGTCTATGGACCGCGGCAGGACGTGCACGGCGAGGCCGGAGTGGTGGCGATCTTCTGCGGACACCTGATCGACCACCAGGCGCCGACGATCTACGGCGACGGGCGCCAGACGCGCGACTGGGTGGACGTGTCAGACGTCGTGCGGGCGAACCTACTGGCCGCCGAATCCGAGCTCGGCGGCGCGGTCAACATCGGCCACGGGCGCGAGACGTCGGTGCTCGAGTTGCTGGCGGCGTTAGACGACGTCGCCGACCGGCCGCGGCTCGAGCCCGTGTTCGCGCCCGAGCGCCAGGGCGAGGTGCGTCGCAGCTGTCTCGACGTGTCGCGCGCCAGGCGCGAGCTCGGGTGGGAAGCGCGCGTTTCGTTGCGCGACGG